>NZ_JCAIOM010000005.1:74370-296947 GCF_059587025.1 Chryseobacterium sp. DZ-32 | reverse complement strand
TGTGTTGTCATAATACTTAATCTGTTTTAAAGTTATTTAATTTGATATAACTGTCAGATTAAGTATTGACTAATTCAGGTTATGCTAAAAAATCTCCACCTTGCAGGTCGTATTTTTCATCATAAACTTGCTTTTTAAAATCTTTCATAATGAATTTTGTGCTTTCTTTTTTTCCTTTTTCTTTTGAAAAATATAATTAATCGTCAGAATTAGGGTAAGAACTCCAAAATTTTCAATGGAAAAAACAATTAAACGACTATTAAAATTGGAAATATATTTGTTTTTAGATCCTTTTAGAATATTTATTACAGCATTAATAATTTAGCCAGATAACTCTATTTTGTTCAGTTAAAAAATTATATTTCGTTTCTTCCTTTTTGAGAAAGAAATTTCTTCTGATTGAGTCAAGAGCTAAAGCCTCTTGTTTTATTCAAAACTTTATTGTAAAGCGTTTTGTGTTTTTCTCTTATATATTTTCTGTTCAATATTACAAGTAAAAAAAGAACCCACGCCGTTGTATATACTATTATGTATTTAGTGAGAGTTCATAACCTCACCCTACGGGTTTACAAGCACCCTCGTTATTTTTTTTAGCTATCCAATGATTAATTCGATACCAGCTTTTTCTGCTTTATATTTTATTTTGGTCTGTAATTCATAATAACTCCAGTTGCGAAGCACAAATTCCTGTTCTTTTGCGATACCAATTTTGTCCTCTTGATTTTTAAGAATTAGTGTGCCCGCCTGTTGCTGGATGCAGAAATCGATAAGTTTCCGGCTGTACACATGAAGTCGATGACTTACATATCGGCTCTCCAAATTTTCAGTTTTATACAATGCCTTTTGTTTGCGTTTAGCTCCTTTTCCAGAGCGCGCATAGGCAATACTGGATTGAATTCTCTTTTGACTTGCCTGAATGGCAAGCCTGCGATATAAAAACTCTTCTTTTGTGCCAATATTGATTCGTACATTGCCAGTTTTTGCAACTATTGGATGTTCCAGAGACAAGGAAGCCTCAGCGATGATTTCGGGTTTTAAATGATTCTCTTCTTTTTCAAATTCAAATACTGCAAGCCAATAGATTTTCCCGACTTTCAGCTGTATCTGTGATGTGCAAAGTTTTATTTCTCCCCTTAAAAGACGTTCCATTACTAAGCGCTTATCGGAGAAGTCTCTCCCTAAATATGTTTTAACGGGAATAGCAAACATGTTGAAACAAAACGCTTTCTTGTCAGGATCATACTTCATTTTGCTGATACATTTAACCGGAAGCGGAATGGGGATGTCTCTTTTATAGTTTCTAAGTGATTTTAAGCCCTGCCAGTAGTCGGCTTTGTTTTTAGAAAAAGTAGATTGAATGGTGTTATTAAGACTTCCCAGAATATCGGTCGGGACCTCTCCTTTAAAATGGTCAAATACCATACGTGCCGTTGTGTTTGTTTTCGAACGTGTAAATATTCCCAATTGATCTTTGTTTGCATCGGCCAGCTTATATTGGATTTTTTCTGTGAGGTAAAAGAAATCCTTAATCATTTCCTGAACATACAGATGGGAAACGATTAAATTAGCCGCTCGGAAACAGCGGTTCTGATAACGGTAGAGTTTTTCCCACATCTCTTTTTTTTCATTACTTGGAACGTCGATCAATAGCTGAATTTTTCGGGTAAGTGTAATCGTTGATTTTTCCATTTCAAAAAGGGATTTGAGAGGTATTTCGATTTTGTAGAAATTGATAAGCATATAGAAATTCCCGGTGGACCTGCTTTTCAGAAAGTTTGAGTTCCTTGGCAATTACTATGAAAGAAGATTTTTGTTCAACCCTCCTTTTTAATATCTCTAGCTGTTGACTACTAAGTTTATCTGGCTGCTCTTCATTACCGGAAGCTTTTTTCTGTGGCTCGAAAGACGTTCCTTTAATGATTTTCCGCAGATCATCTATGGCTCTGTTAACTTCGTTGCTTATATCTTTCACACTGCTTCCCATTGCTTCTGCAATTGGTTTATACCGGAAGCCATATTCAAGGCATAGTTTGATTAGCTGTCTTCTTTTGGGGTTTATCACCTTTAAAACCTTATTAACTTCATCAAAATCTTTTTGAGCGGATTCCTGACGTAGAAGATGTTCCTTGTCTTGCAGAGGATCATATCCGACAAGGTAATCCTGATAATTCTCAAAACTTTCAAGTGAAGCCGTTAAGCGAGCGAATTTATTTTTTGGAGCATTGAAATACGATATACAGTCTCTTTTCAAAACAAACCGTAAAAAGCCAAGAATATGATTCGGGGTTTCAATGGAATCACGGTGTAGCCAAAGTTTGAGAAATGTATCCTGAACAAGTGTTTCTACTACAAAATCATCCTCAAGCATTTGTCTTCCGAGCCACAAAAGAAGTCTTTTATATCGTAAATAAATATGTTCTAAAGAGGTTGGATTACCTTTTTTCAGCAGTTCATATAGCTGGTTATCATTTAACATGCGGGGCAATGGTAATGAATCTGTACTTTTCATAAGCAGTGTATTAGCTGAATTATTGCTGGAAGGAACTGCTTAGATAAAAAGAATTCACTACATCTTGCTCAAAAGAAAAGGCGTGGAACTCAACTTATTGACTAGAGGTACTGGTATACCCGTGTACGATAAGAGAGCCCACGCCGCGGTCGTGAGCTAATTTACTTATCTTCTCGTACACATAAAATTACCAGTTTTCTAGTCGAGAATCTAAGCAATAGCTTCGATTATTTTTTTGAAGTATTGCAAAGTTACCATTATTGTAACTTATTTAGCAAATATAAAACATTTTTCTTTATGTAGGTTAATTCGACTACAATAATTTATTTAGATTTTATCATTTTTTCTATTCAAAGTTAACTGCGATGGATAAATTAGAATTTAGAATAGCATTTGGTAAAAGAGTTGAGAAGTTTAGAAAAAAGTTGAGTTTGAGTTATAGAGAGTTGGCTCAGAAATGTGATGTAGATCATAGTAATATTAGTAAAATAGAAAAAGGGGAAGTAGATCTTAGAATTTCTACTATTCAAGAGTTAGCCAAAGGACTAGATGTGCATCCACAGGAGCTATTTGATTTTAAATTAAAATAAAAAAACTACTCTTAAACAATTTTTTAAATAAATAAATGAATGAAATACTAATGACAATTGGTATTTTATTGTCTTATAAATGTAATGAGAGTATTTTAAGTATTAAATCAGATCAGAGAACTAAATTTTACTTTGTGATGTAGCTCATAGATACTGAATAGGGAAGGGCTTGCTGATGGAGCATTGCTTGAAAATTCTGGTCACAATTAAAAAATGATTCTATGACAAATACATTAATAATAGATTTTTTATATTTGTAATTCGAAACTAAAGAGTTCTTTAGTCAAGATTTAAGATTTTGCAGAATATAAATATAGAGTTGTGTCAAATTCGTGGCAATTGTCTGGATTGTATTTTAATTATTCCATATTCAGATAGTTTTTGTTGCCAAGTTCGAATCCCTCACTCTCCGCTTAGGGGACGTTTATTTATTAACGTCTCCTTTTTTTATGTCCTAAATGGCTTGATTTCCGGTCAATTCATCTTTTCTTCTAATTCCCGCTTCAAAGTAGAAATCCGCTCATCTTTATCGTTATGATGCCAGCCCGGAGCATTGAATATATACCCCAGTTTCGCTTTCCATGTCGGTGCATTCCGGACATCCTTTATCATATTTCCAAACTCATCAAAGACGATATGAAAAACATTATAAGTATGAATATTATGATAGATTCCGTAATCCGTCGTTTTCTTTTCTTCCGCTTTGTATGTGCCGAAAAGATGATCCCAAATCATCAGAATGCCCCCATAATTATTATCTAAATCCTCAATTTTTCGGGAATGATGCACCCGATGGTTGGATGGAGAATTGAATACTTTATCGAAGCACCCTAATTTTCCAATAGCATTGGTATGCGGCCAAAATTGAAAAATCAAATTAAACTGATGCATCATAGCCACCATAATAGGATGAAAACCAATCATGATAAAAGGGATATACCAAATGTCCCGATATATAATTTCAAACCATCCCTGACGCAATGCAATAGCAAGACTCAAATGAGTAGCCGAGTGATGATTGACATGACCTGTCCAGAATAATCTGATTTTATGACTCAACCGATGATGCCAGTAAAAACCAAAATCCTGAACAATCATAACCAATAACCACAACCACCAGTGATCTGCATGCCATTGTAAAGTGAAGAATTTATTGAAATCTTTGATCCCGAAAATATCGGTAAGTCTAAAATGATTGTAAATCCAAAAAAAGTAGGATAATGATATAGCTTTCATCCCAAAGTCTAACATTACTGCCCCTATCCCCAATCCGATACTCGATACATTATCTTTGATGAGTCTTTTTGTGAATACTTTTTGAGGAATCTGATACAAAAATATTTCCCCTACTATCAACAAGATAAACACAGGAATAAAATAAGTAACAGGATCAGTAAAATCCAATGGATAGAATAGGGCAATACTATGAAAAAACCGGTTATCTTTTCTTTTCATAAGTCTTGATTTTATCGGATAATTCTGTTCTTTTTTTCAATACCAACCACTCCCAGCACCAAAATCAATTGGGCTAAAACATAAGTAATCATCACAACAAGTTCTTTCCCAATACTACGCTGTACAAACATATTAATGGCCAATACAGAATCTGATATTACAAACAAAACAGCTCCCAGGATTAATAATAAAGAATAAGTTCTGATACTAAAATACAGCATCGTAGCAATGGTAATTCCGTAAATCACCACGGGGATCTTCATTTCGTTTAAATAAGGAAATATATAGTAAATAAATGAGCCTAAATAAAGCAAAACAAAGGGAAGCCAAATCCAGACATTTTTCTTTTTAATCCTTAAAAAATAAACGATGTAACAAATATGAGCCAACAAAAAGCTTCCCAAACCGGGCATAAATCCCCATCCAAATAACAAAAACACATCACCCAAAAAGCTCAGAATTAATCCAGATAAAAACCATTGGTTGATCCGAAATACATTTTGTTTAGCATAAGTAAAATAAAACCAGATAATAACAGGTAACAACAGTGGTTTGGTAAAAAACCGCCAGGAACTATGATCCATAGCAATAAATACTAAGTCAAATGCAAAAACAATGGAAAGAAGGGCTAATAACAATTTGATATTGAAAGATTTTATCATGGTATTATTTATCTTTTTACTTGTTACAATATCGATATCTCAGGTTTGCACCAAATTATTCTATATTCGACACTTAGCTCAGATTGTTAAATTACAAATAAAATGAAGATAAAAATACTTTTGAAATGTAAAATACAATGCATCACACTTTAGTTTATTTTATATTTTAGAAATACACTATTATTTGAAATATTGTTTAAGTTTATACAGTTTAATCACATCTTTTCCAAAGTAATTTTCGAATTTTTTGGAAAATTCTTCATCCTTGAACTTTAGGGTTGCATGACTACTATCAAAAGTGTTAAAGATGGGATTAGGAGTTCGACAGGGCTCCCTTGCGTTTAGGGAGACGTTAATAATAAACGTCTCCTTTTTATGACCTAAATTGCTTGATTTCCGGTCGGCTATACCCTGGTAGCTTGGTCTGGATTTTGTATTCAGATTTGAAAATAACTAATAACCAAAACATGTAATAAGTTAGAGTTTATTATTAATAATTTTGTTATGATAATCAATGAAAATTTTTTACTGGAGTTCGGTGCAGAATGTTTTGACTTTTTTCCTGAGAAGGTCTTATGCAATAAAGATGAGATCACTCTTTATTTTTTTTCAATTAAAAACAGTATAGTTGAACTGATCGGTTACCACAAGGATGGTACAGACCTCAATATTCTTCACACAGACAGAATTTGAGGAAATTCAACATAAGACAATACTATTAAATACGAAATTATCTCAATCTAAAACGTTATCAATATGCTTTGGACTGTATGTATTTTGTGTATGACCATCTTAGGACTGATGTTTTTACTGAAGAAATTTAATCAGCCCTATCTTATTGCCTATATTGTTGCCGGGGTGTTATTGGGGCCTTATGTACTAAAGCTATTTAACAAACCGGAAGAAATAGAAACGATTGGCGAAATAGGAATATTACTGCTGATGTTTTTTATCGGAGTGGAAATCAATATTCCCAATAAAAAGAGCCTTATCATTAAGCCATTATTGGCTCAGGGGATGAAAATACTCTTAAGTTTTATATTTGCGTATTTTGTGGGTGAATTACTCCATCTGAATATTGAAAGTGTGCTCCTCATTGCCATTCTGTTTATGTTCAATAGTACTGCAGTGGTAGTCGAGTTTCTGAAGAAGCACGGAACCCTGCATACTGCCTTTGGAATCATTATCCTCAATATTTTGTTATTACAGGATCTACTTCTGGCTCCGGTGCTCACGGTGTTGAAATTTTGGAATAGCAAAGAGTTCAGTATATTGAATATGATGCTTCCGATAGCGATATGTCTCGGCATTTTTTTGATATTCCGGAAAATCAGACATCTGAAGGAAATCAAATTGTCAAGTACATTCCTTGAAAATGACCATGAGCTTCAGGTATTTTCAGGCTTACTGATCTGTCTCGGCTTTGGTCTTATAGCAGAAACGGTAGGTATGAGTGCTGCACTTGGAAGTTTTATGGCAGGGGTCTTAGTCGGAAAAATTCAGGCATTTCAATGGCTGGAACATTCCTTGCTTCCATTCAAGGTTTTCTTTGTGGCATTGTTTTTTGTATCCATTGGTTTACGGCTGGACATCAATTATCTGTTATCGAATTATAAGCTGATCACGATAGGAACTTTAATTGTACTGATAAGCAACAGTATTATGTCGGCTCTCTTTTTCAGAATGCTGAATTTTAAATGGCAGGATAGTTTTTATGGAGGTGCTCTGCTTTCTCAAACAGGTGAATTTGGAATACTGGCTATTTCGATTGCTTACAAAACCGGTATGGTAGAGTACGATCTTTATAAAGCCGGCCTGGGTATTACCTGCTTATCACTTTTATTGTCCACAATATGGATCAGTTGCGGTACGTTTTTCAGGCTTCGTAAAAATTTTTCGTATTGAGAATAAAGAATAAAAACAAAAGAGTAATGAATGTTCTAAGGATCAGGGTTTTGTGTCAGAAATTCTGAAAAAATGACAGAAAACCGGAAAAAATTTCATTCGAACTCAAATGGTATTTTTTTTGTAAAATTTTATGTACAGCTGGCCAGCTGACGTGTTTTTAATGATTGTTAAACTTAATTAAAAATGATTACAATGAATAATCTAATAAGAAGAAACGGAAACAGCAACCTGGGCTTTTCAAATGTCTTTGACGATTTTTTTGGTCGTGAACTTTTTAACTGGGGCAATAACAATTACTCATCTACCAGTACAACCGTACCATCGGTAAATATAAAGGAGAATGGAGATGCTTACGAAGTTCAGGTTGCAGCTCCAGGTATGAATAAAAATGATTTTCAGATCAGGCTGGATGGTAACCTGCTTACCATTTCATCAACGAAGGAAGATCGTAAAGAGTCAAAAGATGACAATTTCACACGAAGAGAGTTCAGTTACCAATCCTTCCAGAGAAGTTTTGAGCTTCCAAAAGATGTGGTGGATCAGGATAATATTAATGCAAAATATGAAAATGGCCTTTTAATGTTAACCATCCCGAAAAAAGAAGATGCGAAGCAGAAACCTCCAAGAATGATTGAAATATCATAGAAAAATTATAAAAAAATTGGCTACTAAAAAGTAGCCAATTTTTTTATAATTTTTAAGAGGGCAGATTAACTTAAATCTTTGAATCGAATGATTCACGGTCTTTAATTGTAGCATATACTGTGACTGCCAGAAAATCTATTCTATCCAAAAATGCCCTGCAGAATACGTTTGGGCTTTCCCTGCCACAATTACTCTTTCATTTTTATTTTCACAATAGAGCTGACCACCTCTTTCAGAGATCTGGCGGGCAAAAAGCTTATCCTTCCCTAATCTTGATGACCAGAAGGGAATCAGTGAACAGTGTGCAGAGCCTGTAACAGGATCTTCAAGAATAGAGGACTGCGGGGTAAAGTATCTTGATACAAAATCACTGTCAGTGCCTGCTGCTGTCACGATAACACCGCCCGGGTCCAGGTTGATAAGGTCAAAAACGGATCTTTCAATGTTGATATTTTTTACATCTTCTTCAGAATCGTATACCAGAACATAATCTCTTGCTTTGAAAACTTCCTTAGGCTGTATATTAAGTGATCTGGATATGATTTCCGGAAGAGTAGAGGCTTCGGGCATTCTGGACGGAAAATCCATATAATACATCCCATCTTTAACATCAACTGTCAGTTCGCCACTTTTGGTTTCAAAAATGATTCTATTGCGCTCATAATTTAAGATGGAAACAAGACAATGGGCAGTAGCCAGGGTAGCGTGGCCGCATAAATCCATCTCTATTTCAGGGGTAAACCATCTCAGGTGAATGCTATCACCGTTATCAATGAAAAAGGCGGTTTCTGCCACTGCATTTTCACGGGCTATTTTTAAAAGGATTTCATCGGGTAACCAGTTTTTTAATGGCACAACACATGCCGGATTTCCATGGAAAACAGATTCTGTAAAAGCATCTATCTGATATAATTCTAACTTCATTATTAATAAAAATTTCGTTCCCTATAAAGATAATCTATTTCTGAGATAAAGTCCTTATTTGTCTATAATTCCATACAACATTTAATGGTCTCTGATTTATTTTCTTATACAGATAAATATTTATTCCTTCGTTCTCCGGTTTGTAATAATTTTTCCACAACCGGATGGCCATTTTCTTACAGATGTTTTTTGGGGCTGTAATTGTTCTTGATTGCTATAATTCATTATATTAGCTTTCTAAAGTATTTAATTTGCATTTATCATGTGCGTACTATTGTAGATGCAGCCATCTATTTTAGAGAAAAACTTAACCATAAAGAATTTAACCATGAAGCAGACTGTTGCTACAGCTTTCTTTTTCTTGTTTGTATTAGGTGTAAAAGCACAAACGCAATCTACTTCCCCTGATACAGTTTCTATTTTTTTCGATGAGTTAAAAACAGCTTCAAAGAAGAATATCGGACTTTGGAACAAAGATTTATATGGTCCTATGATTTTAATTGATCCGAAAACCAGGGAGCTTTTTGCCAATGAGCCGGATTTGGAGGGCATTCTGAAAGGTAACGGTACTACTTATTCTGGAATTTTACCTGCTGCTGTCAATATTGCCAATACCGCGGTCAATTGGGGTGGAAAAAGATGGGCAATGGCTATGCTCCCCCTTTCTGAAAATAAAGAAAACAGGATTAATCTTTTGGCTCATGAATCTTTTCATAGCATTCAGCCTTCATTGGGATTTACACTTAACAATGTGGAAAATAATCATCTGGATCAGAAGAAGGGCAGGATTTACCTGCGTCTCGAATTGGAAGCGCTAAAGCAGGCAATCCGCTCAAATTCAGAAAAAGAAATGAAGCAGCATCTCACCAGTGCCTTTACTTTTAGGAAATACAGGAATACACTTTACAAAGGTTCTGAAACAACAGAAAATCTGCTGGAACTGAATGAAGGAATTGCTGAGTTTACGGGGCTCATTGTGAGCGGCAGAAATAAAGAGCAGGCAAGGTCTTCTCTTTTGAATGGTATTGATGGTTTTATGAAAAATCCCACATTTGTACGTTCATTTGCTTATTATACAACACCTGTTTATGGATATTTGCTGTATCAAAAAGATCCGGACTGGAATAAAAAAATTGATGCAAAAACTAACTTGACCAGCTATTTCAGTAAAGCACTCGATATAAGAATTCAGGCTGACCTGCAAAAAGAAGTTAAGAAACGATCTGATCATTATAACGGACAATCAATTATAAAGGAGGAAACCGAAAGAGAAGAACAAACTAAGAGGCTTATTGCTGAATACAAGCTGAAATTCATTCAACAGCCTCATTTTGAAATCAAATTTGAAAAAATGAATGTTTCCTTTGATCCGAGAAATATTATGCCTGTAGAAGATCTAGGGACAGTATATCCCAATATCCGGATTACTGATTTGTGGGGTATTCTGACAATTGAAAACGGAGCATTAATGAGTCCAAACTGGGATAAAATTTCAATATCCAATCCAGTGAAAACTGAAAATAGAAAAGTGTCAGGTGACGGATGGACTCTTGAACTGAAGGATGGTTATACAATCACTAAAGATGAAGGCAGTGGAAATTATAAATTGAGTAAGAACTGATATCCATAAAAAAAGCATCACTGTTTCGGCGATGCTTCTTGTTTTGGTAATGAAATTAATGGTACCATTTCTTTTTCATAAATAAACTGGCTTTTACGAGAAGTATTAATACCGGAACCTCTACCAATGGACCAATCACCCCTACAAATGCCTGAGGCGAATGAATACCAAAGACTGAGATGGCCACAGCAATAGCCAGTTCAAAATTATTTCCGGTAGCAGTAAAGGCTATGGATGCATTTTTATCATAAGGAATTTTTAATGTTTTATTGATGATAAAACTTACAAAAAACATCAGAGCAAAATAGATTACCAAGGGGACTGCTACCTTAATGACATCCATTGGCAATTCCAGTATTTTAGAGCCTTTCAAACTAAACATGAGTACGATGGTAAATAACAGAGCGTACAATGTCACAGGAGAAATTTTAGGTGCAAATTTTCTGTTGTACCACTCAGCATCTTTTGATTTGATCAGGACATATCGGGTAAGAAAACCTGCAAGAAAAGGAATTCCAAGGTAGATCAATACACTTTCTGTGATATCCTGCATAGAAACACTCACATTAAAGCTTGCAAGACCTAACTGATCGGGAAGGACATTGATAAACAGCCATACCAGGAAGCTATAGGTGAATACCTGAAAGATACTGTTTAAAGCAACCAGCAATGCCGCATATTCTCTGTTTCCTTTAGCGAGGTCATTCCAGACAATCACCATAGCAATACATCTGGCCAGTCCAATGAGGATTAATCCGGACATATAATCAGGTTCATGTCTTAAAAAAAGAATAGCGAGAACAAACATCAGAACCGGACCAATAATCCAGTTGAGCAATAAAGAAATGCCGATTACTTTTTTATCCCTGAAAGCCAAGGGCAGGAGAGTATAATCAACCTTTGCCAGGGGCGGATACATCATCAGAATGAGACCGATGGCCAGAGGAATATTAGTGGTTCCAAGAGACTGTGAATTGATGATATCAGGAATAGCCGGGAAAAAATGCCCCAAAGCAATCCCTGTCCCCATAGCCAGAAAGATCCATAAGGTAAGATAACGGTCTAAGAATTTTAATCTGGACTGCATGATTATCTTTTGATTTTAGAAAAAACATACAACATTTCTTCTGCAATTTGTAAGCTTCTTTCAGTATATATTGCTGACTGTTCCGGTGTGTTATCTGAAATCTTTGGATCTTCAAAGGTGATCGGAATTCTTTTTTCCGCACCAGGGATAAAAGGACATCCGTCATCTGCCTGCGAACAGGTCATAATTGCTGCAAAATCAGATACAGGATTGAACGGACTGTCATATTTTTTTGAAAAACCAATTACCGGAAGACTGTTGTCATCATATTTTACAGCATATACAGAATTGGTGGTCTCAGCAATGCTGAAAACCGAAAAGCCTTGTTTCGCCAGGACTTCCGCGACTTTAGGAAATAATGCCGTTGTTTCCGTGCCTCCGGAATAGCAGTGAACTTCCGGAATGGCAAACAAAGAAGCCGCTGTCTGTGCCCAAACTTGTGCCAGATGGCTCCGGCGTGAATTGTGGGTACAGATAAAATTCAGGTTGATTTCTTTGCGGTCATCCACCTTTTGCTGGATAAAACTGATCAAAGGCTCCAGAACTTCTTTTCTGTCGGCATCTATACTTTCCCATTTCAGAGATTGAATCGTGTTTAATAATTCCTGATACATAATTAATAAAAATTAACAGCAGCCGGATCCCGGAGTGCAGGCCGATGTTGGGGTTACAGATAGTTCAGACAGATTTTTCTTTTGTTTTTCGGAAGGAATTCCGCAGGCGTCCTGAGCAAGACATGCTGTTGTTTTGCTTTTCAGTACGAAGTTTTTTCCGTTAAATTCAAGGTCATATTTACCAATGGTTTCTCCCTGATATTCAACTTCAATTTCCGAGTCTTCTATTCCAAGCTTTTCTTCGGAAAGCTGAATGATATGAAGTAACTTTCCAGGTTTTAGACGATGTTCGTAATCATCAGCATCCCAAAGTTGAAAATTAACCACTTTTTCATTTCTGATGACCCCGCCGCAGTCGATGAAATTTTTTGTGATCTGACCCACTTCTGTTACGTGGAAATGTTCTGGAACAAAATTTCCGTTTTCTAATTGAAATTCAACATTTTCCAATGCAGGAAGAATTTCTTTGATTTCTGATAGTCTCATAGTAGATTAAAATTTAGTGTTATAATTTTGTAATGATATATTGCAATATTACGATGTTCGTGTTCAAAAAAATGCCTTAACAGCATTGTTTTATAGTAACATCCTGATTAAAAAACAGGTTGAATTCATTCTGAAACTGTTTCCATGTACTTTCATTAATGCAGTAACATACAGACTTTCCTTCAATGGAACCTTTGATGATTCCTATATTCTTAAGCTCTTTTAAATGCTGCGAAATAGTGGCCTGTGCCAATCCTAGTTCTTCAACGAGATCATTACAGATACACGCTTTTTGATTAATGATGTACTGTAAAATAGCGATTCTTGCCGGATGTCCCAAAACTTTAAGCAGAGAAGCCAGCTTATTTTGTTCTTCAGTATAAAAGTCTGTTTTAGTAACTCCCATTGTTGTAATTTTATATTGCAATATTACGATGATAAATTAATATAACCATGAAAAAACTTATTAATTTCAGATAAATAAAATTAAATTATTGAATTTCAGTATATTAAAATTGTTTTGTTATGAATGATACAGTTGTAAATCAAAAAAGATGAAGCCTGTTTCCGCTTCATCTTTTAATTTATTGTTAGGGTAAACTAATCTTTTTACCCTGTTCCGGGAAGATATACCTCACTTTTAGAGGATTGTTCTCTAATAATTCCTTTTTGATCAATTCTGGATTATCACCTGTCGGCTTTCTATGAGTAACCACAATATTAAGGCCTTCAAGGCTGCTTTGTCCGGTCTTTTCTTTAAGTTTACTCAATTCCTCAATCAGCAGATTCGGAGTAAGGTGCCCGAACAGCAGATGTTCTGGCTGACTGTTGGGGAAAGAAACTTCAATTAATATCGTGTTGAGCTGTCTTTTTTTAACAAGTGGAGCTGTCCTATTCCAAAGTTGATCCAGACGGTCAGATTTTTCTATACGGTCTGCACCGGTATCTCCAAGATAAAGCAGATAATGATTTTCTCTTCTTACCAATGCGGCACTGCTTTTATATGGATTTACGTGGCTCAGTTCATAGCCAGTTATAAAAAAAGGTGTTTTAGGCGCTGGAATCTCAGTTCCTTCCTGGAGTTCATTATAATGGTATTTTCCAAGGATTGGTTTTTGTCCCTGATCTGCAAAATTAATCCAGGTATCTGTAATAAAGTAATGATTCTGTAAAATCTGAATCACAGGAGCTATGGCGAAAATATCTTTCTTGGAATCAGCCGGAGAATTGATGATAAGCCCTGACAGATGATCGAGATGACCGTGGGATACAAAATATCCTTTGATCTGATCTTTTAAAACCGTTTCTGCTGATCCTTCAAGACTTTTCAGTTCAATCGCTTTTCGTATTCCGGTATTTACGGTACCGGCATCCAGGCAGAGAAATGCATTGTCTTTTGGAGCGCCTACCAGATAGGCTGATAAATTGTCTTCCTGCTCACCACCATATATTCCTAAGGGAATTACATCAAAATTCTGTGCCTGGCAAACCATATTCAGAAGAACCAATAAAGAAAGTGCTGTTTTTTTCATAATACGTATAATAGAAAACCATCTTTTTCGGGATGGACAGGGCAAATTTACGCTATTTTTTTGACGACTGAAGCTGTCTATCAGTAAAGCCTGCTGAAATGAGCAGGCTTTATTCTTACGATTATTTTATTGAGGTTGTTGCTGGGTGACACAATGTACCATTCCGCCATTGGCAAATAAATTCCGGCAGTCTATACCAACCACCTGTTTGCCAGGATAAAGCTGTTGGATAATATTGTTGGCAACTGCATCGTTAGGGTCGTTATAATTAGGAACCAATACACGGTTATTGGCAATATAATAATTGATGTATGAAGCGCGGCCCACATTTTTCCCGTAAGTAGTGATCACATCATTTCTTGTTAAAGGTACTTTTACAAACTGATAGGCAGCTCCGGTTTTTGTGGTTGCATCATACAGTTTATCAATATCTCCATTGGGAACCTGCCAGTAGTTAAGATCGTCCGGATTCATTGTGATAATGGTAGATGAATTAGCAAATCGGGCAAATCCATCGATGTGCATGTCTGTGATATCCAGACCGGCTTTTCCATTCAGCCAGATAAATTTGGTTACTCCGAGGTTTTTAGTAAATATGGCTTCTGCCTGTTGTTGCGTCATTCCCGGATTTCTGTTATTATTCAGAATAGAACTTTTACAAGCCATCAACACTCCGTTTCCGTCAATTTCCACACTTCCTCCTTCATTGATCATGACTGAATTAAGATTGATTTTTGGTATATTGGTATCGGCTGCTATTTTTGAAGGTATTACGTTACATTTGCTGTAATCGGCTTTGTTTCCCCAACCGTTAAATCCCCAGTCCTGAATGAATAACTGCCCGTTCTGGTCTTTTACATAGATAGGACCATTGTCTCTTACCCAGAAGTCATCCGTTGGATAAATTTTGAAGTTGATATTGGTGAGAGAAACTCCAGCATTGTTGAGCAGACCTATAATACGATTCTTTTCTGCACCATCATAAGCAATAATGTGAACTTTTTCACTTTGTACAAGTTCTTTGGTCATCGCTAACCAGGTGGCATCCAGTCTGTTGCGGTAAGTCACTCCATACTGATACTGATGAGGCCATTGAAGCCAGGTTCCTTCATGTGGAGCTGATTCTTCAGGCATTTTGTAAACAATGGTTTCCGGATTTACCGTACCCGGTAATTCTGTTAAGTCCGCTGATGAGCAGGATAATAGAAGAAGAGGTAATAATGGGAACATGATTTTCTTTTTTTGCATAACTGATCTATTTTTAACAGGGCAAAATTAGATCGATTGTTTTTCTTAAAGTTGTCCCAAATTGACAACTTACTTCAAAGGTAATAAAATATAGGTCAGTTGTTTTTCCTGATCATCTTCGTTTTCAGCATGATTTTCATACTTTTCAATGATAGGAGTGTGTGAAAACTCAAGACCTGAATTGAAAATCCAGCGTGAATAGATCTTCGTATACGTGTCGTCTATTGTTTCGTAGCTTCCATGATGGGTAAAACGGGCATATTTACCTCCGAACATCATTTTTGAAGGTAGCTTTTTATTTCCGGACTGAACGGATGAGCATGCATCATAGCGGCAGTTGATTTCTGTTTTTATTAATGGTTCATCGGCTATAACTCCAAAATATTCTATCCCGGAGTCAGGAAAATCATTTTCCATGAACTTTTCCCACAGCACTTCAATCTCTTCATTGTTATAACAGGTGTTAATGCTCTGATAATATACCTGGACAGGTTTCAGATAAACAATTTCGGGTTCCAGCAAGACCTCTGAGGTAACAGGAATGATGGCACCTCCACAAAGGAGTTGTTCCTTACTTTGTCTTGCAGCTTTAGGGGAAATCCCAAAATGTTGTTTAAAAGCTTTGGAAAAGGAAGCGATATTGGCAAAACCAACTTCAATGGCAATGGAGGTAAGATTTTCCTGAGTATAAAGAATGCGTTTATAGGCATTTTCTACTTTTAATCTTTGCTGGAAAGTACCTATTGTCTCCCCACAGCTGTACTTGAAAATGCGCTGGATATTCCGGTAAGAATAATGAGAAATGTCTTCCAGTTCCTTTACAGAAACAGGCTGGTCGTAATTCTTCTCCATAAAATTGATAACTCTGTAAATACAATTCAGGTTGTCTTCCATAAGCATTGAACTTTTTCAGAAACTGGTGATATGAAATAAATTACAAATAAAAGAAATAAAAAAATATCTTGACAATATTGTAATTTAGCTTTCGGTAAAAATAGATTTAAAAAAAATGAATTTTACCGCTCTAAAACGAAAAACCAAGAAATACTATTAAATATGGAAAAAGATTTGTCAGAATTAACGGATCAGGAGTTGATAGAGAAAAAAAGAACTA
The DNA here is from genome assembly GCF_059587025.1 of Chryseobacterium sp. DZ-32. Lineage (NCBI taxonomy): Bacteria > Pseudomonadati > Bacteroidota > Flavobacteriia > Flavobacteriales > Weeksellaceae > Chryseobacterium > Chryseobacterium sp. DZ-32. The sequence continues at coordinate 280,552 of NZ_JCAIOM010000005.1, read as the reverse complement.
TTGAAGCCAGAAATGTTGTGAATGCTATCATCCTGGGAGTATTGGCTGGAATTGCTATTTATAGTACCATAACCAAAGGGATCAGTTTCACTACTTTTTTACCGATACTTCTTGCTTTTTTTGTGGCCAACAGCTGGAATAAAGGTAAGAAAGGCTTGAAAAGGGAAATGGACTCCAGAAATGTGAAGTAATGCAGGAATTTAACAGAAAAACAGAAACTGGTGCTGTAGCCTATTTTCGGCATTGCATCAGAAACGGAGATGTAAAAGGAGCATTAAGTTGTTTTCATCCAGAAGCAGTCTACATAGACCGCGATGGAAGAGAGTGGAGAGGGTTTGAGCAGATAGAAAGGGCAATGAATGAGATTTGCCGCTTACAACTGGATATTCAAGGTGAAACTCCACATATCACTGTTGTAAATGATCTGGCGATGTGGCAGGATCAGTGGGAAATAACGGGAACTGCTCCGGATGGGCATTCTATTCATATGACAGGCAATACTTCCTGTATCATGAAAAGAAATGAAGAAGGAGAGTGGCTATGGTTGGTTGACAATCCTTTCGGTTCTGCTGTGCTTAAAAATGACAATCTGGTATAAAGTCTTTCAGAAACAAATAAAAAACCTTCAGATGAACTGAAGGTTTTACTTTTATATTATTTTACTGATTTTTAGTTACGTAAGAATTGGCCAATCCCGGGAGAATCAAAAGTGAATGCATTCTGATTTTCAGATTTGTCAATTTTATTGCTGATCGTTAATGCCCAAAGCACCAGTTCTTTGCAGAAGTTCTGATCTTCTTTGCTCAATTCGGAAGCATTTTCTTCCACTACAGTTGTCAGAGGTTCTATCTTATCAAGTTTAGCATAGAATTCTTCATCTGTATCATTGTAATTAAGTTCTAAATGATTTTTGTTGAACCACCTGATCAGGTCAGTGTACGGTGTTTTGATCCCTTCTTTTTCCAGTTTTGAAATACGTGGGAACAGGCTTTCAAATTGGGTAATTACGGCTTTATCAATTAAGATTTTGGCTACGTAATCAGCACCTTCCTGTTCACCTTCATAGACCAGTTCGATTTTCCCTGTGATTGATGGAATGATCGACATGAAGTCAAGCAGACGTACAGTAGTTCTCTCTGCTCCGGATTCAATTAAACGTAATTTGGCTGCTGCCATTAAATTTTCCATAGCACTGATGGTAAGACGGGCACTGACACCACTTTTCGCATCCACATATTCGCTGATACGGGCTGCAAAAGCAACTTCTTCCAGGAGATCTTTCGCCAGATCAGGAATCTGGATCTGTGCTTTATCTTCAGCAGAAATCAATGCTTCCTGTTCTGTAATTTGTCTTGCAAGAGCGATAGTTTTTGGATAATGGGTGAAAATCTGAGACCCGATCCTGTCTTTCAGCGGTGTTACAATACTTCCTCTGTTGGTATAGTCTTCCGGATTGGCTGTGAAAACAAACTGAATATCAAGCGGCATTCTCAGCTGGAATCCACGGATCTGAATATCTCCTTCCTGTAAAATATTAAACAGGGAAACCTGGATTCTGGCCTGCAGATCCGGCAATTCATTTAAAACAAAAATAGAACGGTTGGCACGTGGAATCATTCCGTAATGTAAAACACGTTCATCGGAATAGGGTAGTTTCAAGGTAGCTGCTTTAATAGGGTCTATATCACCAATTAAATCTGCAACATTCACATCGGGAGTAGCCAGTTTTTCGTAGAAACGATGAGAACGGTGTACCCACGAAATTGGAGTTTCATCTCCTAATTCAGCAAGCAGATCTTTGGCAAACTTTGAAATGGGATGAAACGGGCTGTCATTGATTTCAGACCCTTTTACGATAGGCATATATTCATCAAGCAGATTTACCATGCTTCTTGCAATCCTGGTTTTTGCCTGTCCGCGCAGTCCCAGTAAATTGATGTGGTGTCCGGCAAGAATTGCCTTTTTCAGTTGGGGAACAACCGTGTCTTCATAGCCCCAAAGCCCTTCAAACACAGGTTCTTTAGATTTGATTCTGGCAATCAGATTGGCCTGGATTTCCTCATTAATCGTTTTGTGAGTATAACCGGATTTTTTTAATTCTTTGAATGTAATATCGTTTTTCATTGTCTTGTAATACTATTTATCTGATGAGATTTTTATTTTTAAATAATGTAAAATCTGATCTTTATATTCTTCTTATTCTGTTTTTTTCGTAATCTTCAAAAATCATCTGCCCTAATCCTGACAGTCCGGTCAGGAAGGCTTTTCCTTTATTCTGGGCTGTAAACTCTTCCACAAACTGACGCAGGTAAGGATCCTGGGCAATCATGAAAGTCGTGATAGGAATTTTCAGTTTTCTCGCCTGCGCTGCTCTGTTGAAACATTGGTTGACAATCTTTTCATCCAGCCCAAAGCTGTTCATATAAAACTCACCGCTGGGCAACTGAATACAGCTGGGTTTTCCGTCGGTGATCATAAAAATCTGCTTGTTGGTATTTCTTTTTCTGCGAAGGATATCCATGGCGAGTTCCAGACCTGCTACGGTATTGGTATGATAAGGACCAACTTTTAAATAGGGAAGGTCTTTGATCTTAATCGGCCATGCCTCGTTTCCAAAAACAATAATATCGATGGAATCTTTAGGATATTTTCTTTTAATCAATTCTACGAGTGCCATGGCTACTTTTTTGGCCGGCGTAATCCGGTCTTCACCATATAAGATCATAGAATGGCTGATATCAATCATCAGAACAGTACTCATTTGTGCCTTATGCTTGGTTTCCTCTACGATCAGATCATCTTCTGTGAGACGAAGGTCTGAGATTCCGTTGTTGATCTGTGCATTCTTTAAACTTTCGGTCATGTTCACAGCAGCAAGATCATCCCCGTATTGGAAAGAACGGTTTTCACCATCACGTTCATCTCCGATTCCTGTTTTATGGGTACGGTGATTTCCGGCTCCGTTTTTCTTCAGTTTACCAAAGATCTGATCCAACGCATATTCACGAAGGGCAGCTTCCAGTTTAGGGGTTAATATATTTTTACCTTTTCCACTTCCCGTATTGCCTTTTTCAGGGTCTTCTTCCCTGATATAACCTCGTTTTTTCAAATCCTCTTCAAAATCCTGAAGGGTATACTCATCATTGAAAATATCATATTCCTGATCAAGCATGTCCAGCCAGTCGAAGGCTTCTTCAATATCTCCGGAGGTATGGGTAAGCAGATCTTTGAAAACATCAAAGACACGCTCAAAATGTGATAATTCCTCCGGCACATGTTTGCTGAATATCAAGCCTTTTCCGGGATTAAAATTTTTATCTGTCATAAGATGATAAAGCGGTTTTTGCAGTTAATTGCTTTTGAACATTTCAGAGAATTCGGTGAATGGTCTGAAGTATTCTTTAATTCCTTTCAAACTGAAAAGTTAGGAAAATATCACCTCATGTTTCCCTTAGAAAAATAGAAAATACTAATGATTATAATATGGAATCGAAATATAATTCTGGGCTTTTTTGCTTACTGTGAATTTTACATCTGAACTTTATCAAAGTTTTGTGAGTTTCTAATGTGTTTATTTTCAAATGTTTGAATTGTTTTTTGGAATGAAATAAACAGAAAAAGAACATTTTGCCGGAAGCCTGCTTTTTTGCTATTGATCTAAAAAAATAGATTTACATACATAAAACTGAATGTTGAGAAGCAGTTTTAATTGTAAAAAGAATTAAATTCTGTGTGTTTTATCAAATATTCATTATTAGTAAGAAGACAAAAATTACTTTAACTTTGCCAGTTAGATAATATATGGCTATTATGAAATTACTGAAAATAATGCTATATTGTTGAAGACTAATATCTAATGGACTTATGTAGTCAGGAAATTAATTTAACTGATAAACAAATATGAAAAATAAATTCTTAAATTTTAAATTGAGAAAACTTGTTCATTATTCCTTGATCCTTTGTATTTTACTGATACAGGTGATTATTGCCATATTTTTCTACAACGAATTTGTCAACGGGAAAAAGCTGAAGTTTATAAAAGATCAGCTTGAAGAAAGCCGTGCCCTGGGAGGATTAACTGATAATTCCAGGAAAGATTTCATGGATGCACAGGATCATCTTCAGAAATATATGGCGACTCAGGATAATGATGATCTGCAGCTCTATTTCCAGTCGCTGAGAAAACTTAAAACTAATTTTGATAAAATTGGTGAATACGAAAATACAAGTCCAAGATTGAAAAAAAATCTGGCTATTCGTAGTAAGGATACCTTAAAGACCGCAAAACTGAAGACGTTAATAGATTCAGTGTACCAGACATCCCTCAATCCGCCGGCAAAAATTGAGGACAAACAATATGAACCTGCCAAGTATAAAAACGATTTTGAAGATTTCAATATTCAGACCCGTACTTATGCGGATACCATTAAAAAGAAAGGCTTTTTCGGGCGTCTGAAAGATGCGGTAACAGGGAAAGTGGATGTTCAGAAGGAGAGTACTGTAATCACAATGACCAATAACAAGACTCTGGATATTTCTCAGGTAAAATCCAAAATGGACAATACCCTAAAATCTATGGACAAGCATTACGCTGCCGAAGTAAAAAAGGTTCAGCTGCTTGCGGCCATTAGTCAGAAGAATAATTTACAGTTTTACAGCAATTTCAGTAAGCTGCTGGTATATAGTAATAACTTAATAGAGGTTTACGAAAATGCCATCAAGGATTTTCAATCTGAACTGGAAAAAGAATACAACGACCAAAGCTCTAATAATAACAAGATAAGAACCTATCTGGTATTGGGACTGATGATTCTGATGTTTATTGTTTCTATTCTGATTATGTATTTTACAAGAATGGCGTTTATTTATGAACAGAAACTGGATGCTGCCAATAAAGAGATTAAAAAGAATCTTAATTTCAAAAACAGGATTCTGGGAATGTTAAGTCATGACCTGAGGTCTCCTTTAAAAATCATCAATATTTTCATTGACAAAATCCACAGAACCACCGAAGATGAAACGATAAAGGATTATCTTAAATCCATCAAGTTCACCAACAGTACCTTGCTTCTGCAGTCTAATCAGATTCTGGAATATACCAAAAACGAGAATGCTGAAAAAGAGCTTATACAGTCGGTCTTCAATCTTAAAGATGAAATCAGCTCTATTGTAAAGGTCATTACCCCTTATCTGGAAACGAGAAACAACAGGTTTGCTGTGACAGACAGAATCCCTGAAAATCTGGTGGTCTATTCGGATAATATCAGAATCAATCAGATTTTTATGAATATTCTGGGGAATGCCAACAAGTTTACAGAAAACGGACAGATTGATCTTGTATTGGCTACAGAATCCCTTGGAGAAAATAAAATTTGCCTGATCACAACAGTAGCAGATACGGGAGTAGGAATATCAGAATCTGATCTTGGTAAAATTTTTGATCCTTATTATCAGGGGATGGTTTCTGATGAAGTAGATAATCTGGGAGCAGGACTTGGGCTTAACCTTGTAAAAGAAATTGTAGAGCTTTTTGACGGTAATATATCGGTTGAAAGCAAATTACATAAAGGAACTAAAGTGACATTCAGGATCAATTTAAATATTAATAATAATGGAAACACCAATACAAAATAAAGAGATTATATTCCTTCTGGCAGACGATCACAGCATTGTACGCCAGGGAATGGAGATTGTTATCAGCGATATTGTTCCTAACGCTAAAGTTTATCAAACTTCATCCTTACATCAGGTATTGGAACTGATAGAATCGAAAGGAATCGAGATCGCTGTTATTGATGCCCATTTCCCGGACGGAAACAGTCTTCATATTTTGCCACAGATGAAAAGCGTAAATCCTGATATTAAAATTTTGATTTTTACAGGACTTGAAGAAGAGCTGCACGGCCTTAAATTTATTAAAGCCGGTGCTGATGGCTACCTGAGTAAACTGAGTGAGGAAGAAGACGTAAGAAAAGCAATTACAACCTTCATCGAAAAAGGAGAGTACTTCTCTGATCTTCTGAGAAACCTGCTGGTACAGTTTGTTTACAATCCGGATCTGATAAGCCCGCTCAACAGTTTAACCAAAAGAGAAATGCAGATTGCAGAACTTTATGCTGAAGGATATGGAAACCTGGAAATTTCAAACAGTCTGAATATCAAACAAAATACAGTAAGCACAATCAAAAAAAATATCTTTGAAAAACTCAAGATTGAAAATATGGTTGAGCTTGTGGACCTTGTCAAAACCCACCATAAACTATAGTGTTTTTTAAGGTGATCTCCACTTCTTATTGTCAGGGTATTATATTTCATCGATAAATATCTATAAGTCGATCGACATGTATCGATGGGGTTTATAGAGAATTTTATTTGGAAATGTTGTTCCTTTGTAATGTAAAATTTAAGTAATGAAAAACAACTGAGAAATGTTTTTTAACTTCTTAAGTTTCACAAGCAAAAACAACAAATGATGATAACTCAATAAATGGTGGTTATTAGAAACACAAATGATGAAAAATTAAAAAACACTGATGAAATTAAAGAAGTGTATGAAAAACCTTAGACGGACTTCTTAAAAAAGCCAAATGATCAGAAAAAAACACAAACACATATAGTGAGGTTCAGTTAACAGGTTACAGTACAAACACAAAAAGGAGGCATACAGCCTCCTTTTGTGTTTTTGGGCAAGAAATATATTTTCTCACTTCAACAGAACCATTGTGTTTTTTATCAAATGATAAACAAATACTGCCATCTATCCCTTAGTTTTGTATCAAAAAAGATGTCAGGAGAGAAAGACTTGGCCATACTGATTCAGAATATGGAACCAGTATTGAATACCGGAGAATATGTATTTTGTACTGTTGAAATTTTAGCAGCAATACCGGATCTCGAAAAGGTTCTGTTTTTTTTCCGGGAAAATGAAGCCGTTACCATTGTGGTAGAAAAAACAGTAGCAGATGAATGGAATATGGATTACAGTTATATTTCTTCATGGATTACCCTTACTATTCACTCTTCTCTGGAAGCTGTGGGGCTTACTGCAGCTTTTGCCAATGCTTTGAAAAAGGAAAATATCAGTTGTAATGTCGTTGCCGCTTACTTCCATGATCATATTTTTGTTGCCCGAAAAGATGCTGAAAAAGCAATGGAAGCCCTTTATGCATTGAGATCAGCTCAGGAGCTGTAAAATAATTTTTTTGGAGAAATTTTATTTCACCTTTTAAAATGTCTGATTGAGCTGCTAAAATGTCCTCTTGATAATGAAATTGAGTGTTCTGCCTGTTTTTGTGTTTTATGTTTGCACCATAATCATACAAAAATAAACAACAATGAAAACAATCAGAAAAATCTCAGCCTTAAGCTTATTATGTTTAACTCTTTTTACTGTAGTGACAGTTTCCTGCACTGAGGAAAATGAGCCTCCCACGGCGCAGGAGATACAAAACAGAAACCACCAGACTGCCAAAACCCAATTCATAACCGTTAAAGGAAATGCCATCGCATACCGTGTTTTAGGAAAAGAAGACGGGATTCCTTTGGTTCTCCTTCCGGGATTAGGCGGCTCAATGGATGACTGGGATCCTGCAGTGACAGATGGACTGGCTAAAAACTATAAAGTCATTATCTTTGATAACAAAGGAGTCTCTTCCTCAAAAGGAACCACTCCCAATACGGTTCAGGCGATGGCTGACGATGCGGTAGACTTTATTAAGGCTTTGAACCTGACCAAAGTGAATATCATGGGATTTTCTATGGGAGGATTTGTCGCACAGCGAATAGTACTTACCAATCCGTCACTGATTAATAAAGTGATTTTAACAGGTACAGGGCCTCAGGGAGCCATAGGATTGTCTAATCTGCCCAATATTATTGCCGGAACTGCTGGCTTAAGCCCGGAAGCTTCATTCCTGAAATTTGGTTTTACAGAATCAGCTCAGAGTATTGCGGAAGGAAAAGCTTCTTTTGCAAGAGTTCAGCTTCGTACGACGGACAGAGATCTTCCGTTAAGTGATGCTGCCTCCGGTGCTCAGTTTACTGCAGTATTGAGCTGGGCTCAGCCTGATGCTGATGCGCTTACAGAAATAGAGAAGATTAAAAATCCCGTACTGATTGTGCATGGTGAAAATGATCTTCCGGTATCTGTTCAGAATGCAAAAAATATGGCTCAGCATTTAGACCATGCAGAACTGGTGATCTTCCCGGATTCAGGACACGCTTCTTTTTATCAATATCACGATACATTTGTTGCGAAAGCTACAGAATTCCTTGGAAAATAAATATGTTCTTAAAAAATTATAACAAGAAGACCCGCTGATGAACAGCGAGTCTTTTTTATTGATATCAGGATTTAGCCGAATTTCTTCACAGCCTCTTCACTTACCGGAGTAAAAAAGTTAATCATATTGCCATCCGGATCACAGAACAGGAGAGATCTGTTTCCCCATGGCATCGTTGTCGGCTCCTGAATAATTCGGGAAGTCATACTTTTAATCCTTTCGTATTCTTCGTCAACATTTTTAACCATAAATTCAATAATGGTTGATTTTGTTCCTGCGAAATCTGTAAGATCTTCTGAGAACATTTGCATGGTCCGGGTACTTCCGATAGCAATTGTGATAGAATCAGTAGAGAGTTCTGCAAAATCTTCTGTATACCATGTGGCAGAAAATCCGGTAATCTGTTCATAAAATTGTACTGCTGCTTTAATGTCCTTACTAATGAGTCTTAATGAGGTAAGTTTCATAAGAATATTTATTTAAATTTTAAAAAACAAAGGTATGAGCTTGTTATGACAGTAAATTGTCAGTAGCCATTAACAGTCTTTATTTTTTTTGATTAAATTTGATAGCGCCAAAATCATAACCTATGAAAATCAAAGTATTAACTCTTTTTCTTCTTTTCCTTAGTCATGCCTTTTATGGCTGCAGTATGTTTAAAATGACCCATAAGGGAAAGACAATCGTTGGAAATAATGAAGATTGGGTAAGTCCCAATGCTGAAATCTGGTTTGAGCCTAAACAGCAGGATAAATACGGAGTAGCCTATGTCGGTTTTATCAATCGGTTTCCTCAGGGAGCCATGAACGAAGCCGGGTTAGTTTTTGATGGATTTGCCACTCCGGAAGTTTCAGTTCCCAAACAGGAAGGAAAGATTCAAAAGCCGGTTCGGGATATTGTACATTATGTGATGGCAAATTTTAATACAGTTCATCAGGTAAAAGACTATCTGTTTACCGTAGATATGAGTTTTCTGACTTCCAGTGTGATGATGTTTGTTGATAAAACAGGAGAATATTTACTTGTAGAAGGCGGAGCTTTGGTTCTTGGAAATCAGGAATACTATATCCAGTCGAATTTTAATCCTACAAAAAGTACCGTTGATGAAGATAAGAAAAAGCTGGATTATTATATGAAAGGTGTCAGCTTTCTTAAAGCCCGGAAACCCGACGGAACGCCAGCTTTCTGTTCTTCAGTGATGGATCAGATGCAGGTGAAAGATACACAGTATACCAATATCTATGATCTGAATAAAGGAACAATACAACTTTTTCTCCATCATGATTTCTCTCAGTCAGTCGAGATTAATCTTGAGGAAGAATTGAAAAAAGATACCCATTCCTACATGATGGCAGACCTTTTTCCTGCCACTTCAGAAGGAGTATTATTTTATAAAAAATATAATAATGCAGATAATCCTGCGGGATACCTTCAGGATATCTGGGCAAAAGGAACAGCTGGTAAAACCAAAGAAGAAATCGAAAATTATAAAGCTACATCAGGTTTAGCCTGGCTCAGCAATTATATCGGATATGAATGGATGCGGGACAAAAAACAAATAGGCGCGGCTATTAAGATTTTTACCTTTGCTACAGAAATGTACCCTGAAAATGCTAATTTATTTGATAGTCTGGGAGAGGCTTACTGGATGGCAAAAGATTATAAGGCTGCTATTATGAACTATGGTAAATCATTATCCCTTAACCCTAAAAATCTGGATGCTATTGATATGCTCATGAAAATCAAACAAGAGCAGGAAAAAATTGAAAGCAAAAAGATAAATTAATAAAAATTAGCGATATGAATTAATCGCTTAATATCAGTAATTTGTATTTTCCGTCCTTCAGATCTGATCAGTTTTTCCTGCTTGAAATCATTGATGATACGGGCTAAGGTTTCTCTTGCTGTTCCCACCATATTGGCAAGATCCACACGGGAAAGGGTAATGAATACTTCATGGTCAGGTGTGTCATTTGATGTATACTTATCATGAAGAATCAGTAAACTGAGAGCAGCTCTTTCACGGACTGTACGGTGGGATAAAACTGCAATAAGGTTCGCCATTACGCTGAATTCATGGCTTAAAGATTTCAGCAGCAGCCTCGAAAGCACTGATGACTGACTCAGAATATCCAGAAAACTGTCTTTTGAAATAAATGAGATCACAGAATTTTCAAGGGTTGAGGTCGTATCTCCGTAAGATTCATTGCTCAGAATAGCAGAATATCCGAAAAATTCACCGGAACTGTAAATGTAAATAATCTGCTCCCTTCCGTCATTATCAACCTTGTATTTCTTTATTTTACCTTCGTTCAGGTAGTAAACGCCATTGGGTTTCGTTCCGTCAGTAAATATGGGTTCATTTTTACGATAGTTCCTGGTTTTCATAGCTCCTGTAAGAAGATTTTTATCATACTCAGGGAGTTCATCAAAAAGATACTGATTGTTAAAAATAAATTTTGAGATCATAATTTTTCTATACAGGATATTGGGTGTACGTTCAGTTTTTAACTTAAATCACATTTTAAACCGATCTAAATCACAAGATTTTTTTCCTGAACGAATTACTTTTACAAAAGTAATGAAATTGATTCTGAAATAAGAAAAAGAAGATCTCACAGAGGCCTTGAAGCCTTTTCAGAATCATTATTTATTACTAAAAAATAGGATTTTACGTTAAAGGGGAAATAGTAGACCTATAAAGAACACTGGATAAATATTTAAGCGGACATGTTTTTCACAGTTTGACGCTGACATTTCTAATTATTTTTTTTACTTATTTATTTTATCCGGTTGTTCTTTTCCTGAAGGAGAAGCCCCTATAGAAATTTAAAATGTTCAGACACAGAGGGAAAAACAGAACCTATTTTCACAATCTTAAGCTTGCATCAGTACTTTCATTTGTTGCAGGGATAGTGAATATTGCAGGTGTTTTATCTGTGAAAGTGCTTACTACGAATATAACCGGACATTTTGCCTTCTTTTCTGAAGAAATTCTTCTCGATCATTACAACAAGGCACTCACTTATTTTATCTTTATTATATGTTTTCTGGGAGGAGCATTTTCATCCAGTTTTATGGTTGAGTTTTCGTCCGGACACAAAATGTTCCGTCCGCATCTCATTCCTTTGATCACCGAAATTCTGATTTTAGGTTTTGTGGGAATAACAGGTGAGGAAACATTGAAACTCTCAATATCTCCCTATGCAATTGCCGGGCTTTTGCTTTTTGCAATGGGGGTTCAGAACTCACTGGTAACAAGAGTATCACAATCTGTGGTAAGAACCACTCATCTTACGGGCTTATTTACTGATCTGGGAATAGAGCTTTCAAAACTTTTTTTTAAGGAAAGGGAAAACGAAAAGAGGCAGCTTAAAAAAAATATCGCCCTGAAACTGGTGGTTATCGCCTGCTTTTTTGCAGGATGTATGATTGGCGGTTTTGTGTACAGCATGATTCAGCTTAAAACGCTGCTTGTAACTGCGGGATTGCTCTTTGGCGTAATCAGGTATGATAAGTTCCTGTACCGGTATTACGCTTTAAAAAGGAAATTCAGATAGAATACAATAAAAGAAGGATATTCCGTTGTTGGGAATATCCTTTTTAAATTTATGGCGTTACAGGCTGGATCACAAAAGTTTCCGTATCTGTTGTGTGGGCTGAAAAATAGCCTAATGCTCCGTTGCTGATATTACTCGGAGGATTAGCTGGAGTAGCAGTTCCGCCGTTGCCGCCCGAAATCTGAAGCAATGCACTGTAATAAGTGAACACATTGGTGTCGATAGACTGCATTTCCACATGGATTTTGTCTCCCGGCACTACTTCATGGTCGCGGCCCTTGTTATCGTCATTGGGAAGAATCAGAGGCTGTTGGTTCGGTAAGCCGTTATTGACATTGTCTGAAAAAGTATTCATGTATTTTTTAGGCAAATCATTAATCGTAAAACTAAAAAGATAACGGTTTCCTAGTGGCATCGGGTCTGTAAAGAGTGGTAAAAGAGTGTAGGTGGTCTTATCACCAAATTTAAAAGAACTCTGTTGCAGTCCGTCAAAATATACTACTTCAGGCATTGTACTCTGAGCTGTATATTGTTTTCCTTCTGCCTGTATTTTTAATGTATACGTTCTTCCGGGCGTACCTACAAAAGTAGTGGTCTGATACATTCCGTTTCCTGTATAGTGAAGCGTTTCAGTCTGGCCTGTATCATCGCTTAAAACCACCTGGGCTCCGGTTACTGCCGGATACTGATTAGGTTCTGAAAACCCAACGGACTTTGTGATTTTTACAGTATAAGGTCCTGACTGATTGGTTACATTGCCTTCAATGACAATATTCCCGCTCTGATCGTTCAGATCCAGGTCTATTTCCTTTTCACAGGAGGTTAAGGCAAAGAGGGAAACTATGATATAAAAAGTATTTTTCATGAGTTAGAATTTGAAATTATAAGTGATATTAGGGACCCATCGGAATAAGGAGGTCTGCATGGCACGTGTTGTTCCCGGGCGGTCAGGATTGTCTTCAAAATTGATGGTATAAGCATTTTCTCTGCCGTACAGGTTGTAAATACCAAATGTCCATGAACCACGGAACCGCTTATTGGAACTTGGTTCATAAGTCGCACTCAGATCCATTCTGTGATATGCAGGCATTCTGTCTGCATTTCTGTTGCTGTACTGGAAGACTGTTTGTCCGTTCAGCTCATATTTTCCGGTAGGGAAGGTAACTGCATTTCCGGTACTGTATACAAATAATCCTGAAAAACTCCATTTCGGATTAAGCTGATACGTTGCAACGACGGATAAATCGTGGGTTTTATCCATTCTGGCGTTATACCATTCATTATTATTGATTCCGTTGATCTTTCTTTCTGTTTTAGAAAGGGTATAGGAGATCCATCCTGTCAGTTTTCCGCTCTTCTTTTTGGCGATAAGTTCCAGACCGTAGGCTCTTCCTTTTCCGAACAGCAACTCGCTTTCTACATCAGCTCCTGTGTCAAAACCAATCTGAGCACCATTTTTGAAATCGATCTGGTTTTTCATGTCTTTATAATAGACCTCAGCGTTCAATTCGTAATTATTGTTGTTGAAGTTTCTGCTGTATCCTAAACTGATCTGATCTGCAATTTCCGGTTTTACCGTATAGCTGCTTCCTATCCACTGATCGGTAGGATTTCCACTGTTGCTGTTGCTTAAGAGGTGAAGATTCTGAGTGTTCCTGGAATAACCTGCTTTTACACTGCTCACTTCGTTGATGCGGTAGTTGGCGCTGATACGCGGTTCAATATTCACATAGGTCTTCCCGAATTTTCCTTTCTCTAAAAATTTACTGTCGGTAAGCACACCGTTTTCATAGGTATTGAAAGTATCTCCTCCCAATATACTGAACATGGAAAGCCTTGCTCCATAATTGATGGTCAGCTTTTCCGTTGCTTTATAATCATCATTAATGTAAACGGCATTTTCCCACGAGTATCTCGGATTTCTGGCAAAACTGCTCACGGTGGTACCGGAAGCACTGCTCGGAGTAAGGGTATGATAAATAGACTGCAGACCGAAACGTACAGAATGCTTATTTCCGGCAAACCAGGTAAAATCCTGCTTAAGATTCCAGTCACGGATTTTTGAATTTAAATCAAATACCGTATCATCATTTTTCAGACTGATCTTATAGTCATAATTACTGTAAATAAATGAAGTATTGGAGAATAGCTTACTGCTGATGATGCTGTTCCATCTCAAAGTGGCCGTCGTATTTCCCCAGTCTGTATTGAAAGTATCTCCCAATCCCAGAACATCTCTTCCAAAATACCCGGACAGGTAAATACGGTTGTTTTCGTTGATCTGATAATTGGCTTTCAGGTTCAGATCGTAAAAATATAATTTGTTGTCTTTATAATCTTTATTGGCTTTAAGAAAAAGATCCGCATACGTTCTTCTTCCCGAAACAATGAATGATGATTTTTCCTTTTGAATAGGCCCTTCCACACTCAGCCTGCTGCTGATAAGTCCGATTCCTCCGTTAACGTTATAATCTTTGTTGTTTCCGTCCTTCATTTTAACATCCAATACAGAAGAAAGACGTCCTCCGTATTGTGCGGGGCTGTTTCCTTTGATAATGCTGGCATCTTTCAGGGCGTCACTGTTGAATGTACTGAAAAAACCAAGAAGGTGAGAGGCATTATAAACAGGAGCTTCATCCAGCAGGATCAGGTTTTGGTCGGTAGCACCTCCTCTTACACTGAATCCGCTGCTTCCTTCACCGTTACTTTTAATCCCGGGTAAAAGCTGTATGGTTTTCATGACATCTTTTTCACCAAAAAGTACAGGAAGTTTCTCTATATTTTTAATACTTAACGTTTCTGCTCCCATTTGAGCTGAGGTCAGGTTTTTATCCTTTTTGATACCCGTTATCACCACCTCATCAATGGCTTTTTCTACAGATTCTGATGGAAGCAGCGGAAGATCGAGCTTTATATTTTGATCCACATTGATCTTCTGTTCAAAATCCTGATATCCCGGGTAGGAAATAATCAGGGTATAATTTCCTTCAGGTAATGAAAGAGAATAAAATCCATATTCGTTGGCAACAACATTAATGGTGGGATCTTCGCTTACTTTTACAGAGACTCCGATGAGCAATTCCCCGTTTTTTTTGTCTTTCACGGTTCCACTTACGGAATACGTTTGTTGGGCCATTGCCAGTGTACTGAAGCAGAGCGCAGCGGTGGCAGCGGTAATTTTTAGAAAGGATGTTTGCATTAGTTTATTTTAAAGTAGTAGATCTCTTGTCTATGAGTTAATGTTTTGATACTGTTCAATGAGTTGGATGAATAGGGGATTTGTTACAGGTAACAAATTAATTATGAAATAAATCCATTGGAAAAGCAGACTTCAGGAAATGATAATGGCAAGGATAAAAGAGGACTGTCAGATAAAAAGCAGTATTATGCATTGGATATTAATTTATTGTTGTTTTTTTGGTAGATTTTATTGAAAAACAAATTATTAACGACTGTTATTTAGTTTTTATTATTACCCGGAATTAAAAAAATACAAATAAGCTTTTACAAGACTGTACGATGCTATCTGCTTCTGAGCCGGCTTGGCAGGATATTGAATTTTCGTTTAAATGCTGATGAAAAATGTCTCGGATTTTTATAGCCGATATGATCAGAAATTTCACTGATATTCAGATCGCTGTCGAGAAGCATTTTTTTGGCCTGCTCCATTTTGAGATCATTCCAGAATCCGAAAACGGTAGTCCCGAAGAGCTCTTTGAATCCTTTCTTTAAAGTAAATTCGTTGGTTCCTACCAGATGGGCAAGATCATTCAGAGAACTATCTGCATTCAGGTTTTTTACAATATAATCCCTCACAGCGTACATTTTCTCTATATCTTTTTTCTGAAGAGAAGAAGATGAGGATTCACTGTCAAAAAACTGTTCAAGCTGCAACAGAAGAAGTTCATTTACTTTAGCTTCAAGATAAATTCGTTTGAAAGCCCCTTTTCTGTTGCAAAGAATGATGTCGTTCAGAATCTGATACATATCATGGGTGATGCGGATATGCTCAGTCTGAATGAGAGATGAATTCTGCTTGTCAATCGAATTTCTGAATATTTCAAACAGTCCTGAATACTCAGGTAGAAATTTTTTAAAGAACTCAGGAGCAAGATTGATTTCGAATACATACATTTCCGGACCTTCGAATTCCATCCTGCCTTCCATATGATGGGCATAAATAATATTGTGCTGGTAGTTATCAAACACTATTGTTTTTTGAAAGTTACCCGAAATGGCTTTGCTTTTTCCTTTCAGGGTAAAATGCATTTCTACCGAATCAAAATCACTCTCAAGGTACAATTGAAGCGGTTTATTCAATACAATATTCCCAAAACTGATGTGGACATGGGTAAAGCTTATTTCGTGATAAAAACCATTTCCATAAGGAGGAGTCAGCTGGGTAATGGATTCCTGGATGCCTCCATCATCTAAGAAATAAGAGGAAGGATAATCCCGCTCCATAAGCATGTTTCCAAAGTTTTCATCATATAGCCGTACTGTCATTTCCTTTTGTTTGTTTGAATTTCCTTTTTACGGACTTTTTATTCCGTTTTACAGACCCTTTCTGTTGAATGTTTAGACTAAGTTTGCACAAAGGTAATGATTATTTAGAATCGTTCTTAATAATTAAATTGCTTTTAAATAAAAGAAAGAAATAATGAAACGATGTACATCTTATATACAATTAATTATTAAAAATTATGAAATATTCAGGTAAAATAAACTGGTCTTTTGCTGCAGCAATAGCAGTGTCAATATGTTGGATTATTGGTGATATTTACGTTGCCGGATTTGATCCAGATCCATCAGATTATCCTTTGTTTTCAAAAACCTATGCAGATCAGGTAAATCTGGAATTTGCAACTTTAATGCTGGAAGGTTCCACTCCAAGGCTGATGTTTGGAGCTTTGATTGGTGCTCTTACCGGGCCTTTACTGCTTCCTGCCACGTGGCTGGTGTATCAGTTTTTCAAAGACACTCAAAAATGGTATGCAGTCTTTGTGTATTGGATCTTACTGGCAGGGGCGGTTTTATCACCTTTAGGACATGCCGGATTTTTCTATGTGGGGGAGATTTATAAAGCAGTTTATCATACAGACTCTGTCTCTCACCCTTATCTTCTGGAGATGGGAAGAGGTTTCATGAAAATGCTGAACATTGCCTGGGGAACAGCTATTGGTATACTGGCAGTGGGATGGATTTCCTTTGCTGTTTGTATTCTTTTCAATAAAACCCTGTTGCCGGGGTGGATGGCTCTGCTGACACCATTTGCCCTTACTTTGTTTATCATTCCTATAAAAAATCTTTTACCGCTTCCTTTTTCAGGATGGGTAGGAGGAGCCATATTCAATATTGCCTATCTGACATTTTTCAGTTCACTGCTTTTCTTTTTCAGAAAGAAATTGCTGAACAGGATTTAGCTATAAAAAATATGACCATGATCTTAACTTGAAATAAATGGAGAGGAAAGCCTTTAAATCTTAGAATTTAAAGGCTTTTTTACATTAAAAACTATCTTTTTGGGAATATTGATCGGAATATTAACCTTATATTGGCTGGGAATTAAGCGGAAGAATATGAAAAATCTGAAGATCTGGTTAAGAAAAAATGCTTCTACGGCAGTACTTACCGTATTGTTTATTATCGTTTTGGTGAATAAAGATGCAAAGGCATGGCTGATGAGGCAGGTGGCTTCCACCGGAATTCTCAATTCCAGCATATCAGAACCACAAAAAAAACAGAATAATGCAGCCAAAGTTTCCTATGCCGGATTGATGCTGAAAAATGAAGAAGGAAAAATTGTAGATACTTCTGCTTTACAGAACAAAGTGGTCTTTATTAACTTTTGGGCATCGTGGTGCCCTCCGTGCCGTGCTGAGTTTCCGTCTGTTCAGAAACTATATGACCGGTACAAAAGCAATCCCGATATGGTATTTATTACAGTGAACCTTGATGATACTTCTGCTCCTGGAAAATCTTATTTAAAGGAAAAAGGTTTTACAGTTCCTTTTCTTACACCGGCTGGAAATATACCTGATGCATTGTATAGTGGTTCATTGCCAACGACTGTTGTATTAGATAAAAAAGGAGAGATCCGTTTGCATCATAAAGGGCTGGCAGATTATAGTAAAGATTCATTTTATAAACAAATTGATGAATTGTTGAAAGAAAAGCCATAATTTTTAATAATGATGATTCCCTTTATACTGCCTGCTCCTACTGCAATAGAAAATGAAATCCTTAAAGAAAAAAGCGCCGTGCAGAACTTTCCAAAGGTTATAGATTTTCCTTTCTCTGAAAACTATAAAAGGCTGGTTACTCAAATAAAAACAACAGAAATCTCTTCTGAAACCATTCTGTACAATTCAGTGGATGCAGTCAATGAAAATAAAGAATTTAACTTGCCGGAGTACTGGTGTTTTGCTGGCAACGGACAAGGTGACCGATGGTTTCTGGATAGGGATCAGAAGGTTTTTTTCTATGATCATGATGATGACGGGAAGCTGAAGCCGATGCATATTGATTTTGAAGAATGGCTGCAAATGGCATTCATTATCGGTCAGCTGGATGACTGTTTTGATCAATATGACCATATCCCGGAGCTGGTTCGGCAAGAGTTTTATAAAACCCTGAATACCATTCATCCTACATTAAGTGATGTGTATCCGTTTACATTGTAACGCTGGTTTCTACCCGTAATAATCTGAAGTTTTTTCTTACATTTATCTATACCAATTACAACATCCAAAGATCTTATGAATATTCAACTCTTTTCAAAAAATGCTTTAGTAGGAGGGGCAACCCAGGGAATTGGTGCCGGAATTGCCATTGAATTGGCAAAATGCGGAGCCAATGTTACCGTTATGGCTCGTAATGAAGCCAAACTTAAAGACTTTGTTTCATCTCTGCCGGTCATCAATACTGATCAGAACCATGGATATCTGGTAGCAGATTTTTCAGATTTTGAAAGTTATAAGAAAATTATAGGAAGATTTTTTAATAATCATTCTGTAGATATTCTGGTGAATAATACCAACGGTCCGGAACCCGGCCTGGCAGCTGATAAAAACCCGGATGATTATCAGAAAGCATTTGATCTTCTTTTTAAAACCGTTTGTGAAACAACATTGCTGGCTTTGCCTCATATGATCCAACAGAAAAAAGGGCGTATTATTAATGTTTCTTCTCTTTCAGTAAAAGAACCGATCGGAAATCTGGCCTTGTCCAATTCTATCCGTTCAGCAGTAATTGCGTGGGCCAAAACGCTTTCCAACGAAATTGCACAGCATAATATCACGGTAAATAATGTCTTAACAGGATATTTCGATACTGAAAGAATTCAGAAACTGGTAGCTCATGAAGCGCAGCAAAGTGGCAATTCTGAAGAAGAAATAAAAAAGGCGAGGGAAAATAAGATTCCGATGAAAAGATTCGGACAGCCTGAGGAATATGGTCATCTCGTGGCTTTTCTGGCTTCGGAATATTCAAATTATCTTACCGGAACAAGTATTCCTTTGGATGGAGGATTGAATAATACGTATTAAAAATTTACCATTTAAGAAATATAAATTCTTTTAAACCGCAAAAGTCACAAAAGTTTTTGAATTTGTTTCTAAGCTTTCTATTTTGAGTGTTAAAGTACACTTAAGTTATTTGAAATCTTTGCTTTACTTCTTCTTATATGAACTTTTTGCAGCAATGTTTTTAAACTTAATTAGACTACGCCAAGACTTTTATGACTTTTGTGGTTTGAGAATAAAACAAGGTAAATGTAATAAACCCTTTGTTTCAGTTGTCATATACATATTGGAAAATATGATATGAAAAACTGGTCTTTTAAAAAATGGAACACCGTACTGGGATGGTTCCTTTTCGCTATTGCGCTTATTACTTATCTTTCAACGATAGAACATTCTTTGAGTTTCTGGGACTGCGGAGAATATATCTCTTCAGCTGTAAAGCTGGAGGTAACGCATGCCCCGGGAGCCGCTTTATTCCAGATTGTGGGAGCGGCAGCGAGTATTTTTGCATTGGGAAATACTGAAAATTATGCTGTGGTGATCAATGCCATGTCGGCGTTATTCAGTGCATTTACCATTCTGTTGCTGTTCTGGACGATCACCCATTTTTTAAGACGGCTTTTGCATAAAGACTTTGAAGAGATTACAAAACATCAGGAAATCTCTATCCTTTTTGCCGGAGCTATCGGGGCCTTATGCTTTACCTTTTCAGATACCTTTTGGTTTTCGGCTGTAGAAGGTGAGGTGTACGCAATGGCTTCACTGTTTATTGCGTTGCTGGTATGGCTCATCACGAAATGGGAAAACGAATATAAAGCTATTGACAGTGAGAGATGGGTCATCCTTATTTTCTTTATCACAGGGCTTTCCGTAGGAGTACATATGATGTGTATGCTGGCTGTTCCGGCCATATGCCTGGTGTATTACGCCCGTAATTATACCTTTTCCTGGAAAAGTTTTATCATAGCGAATCTTGTTACTTTGGGAATTCTTGCCTTTGTGTTCAAGATTATTTTCCCTTTGATTATGACCCTCTTTGGACAGCTTGAAATTTTCTTTGTGAACGGTTTAGGACTCCCTTTTCATTCAGGGACAATTGCAGCGTTTGTTCTTATGTCCGTAATAAGTTATCTCCTGATTCAATATGCCAGAAAAACCAAAAAGAAGGTATATCAGACTGTGGTTTTATCCCTTGTCTATATGATCATTGGTTTTTCCTGCTGGCTGGTGATTCCCATCAGAGCCAATGCGAATCCACCGATGAATCTTAATGATCCGGATACCGCGATCGGAATGAGAGATTATTATAACAGGGTTCAATATGGTGACTGGCCTACGATTTACGGGCAGAATTATACCGCTTTTCTCGACAAAAACGGGCTGGAAAAAGAGGAAGACGGAAGTTATAAAAGAGACATCACCGGAGATATTTATGAAAAAGATGAAAAAACCGGAACTTACAGAAAAACCGGAGAAAGATTCAACTATGTTTTTAATAAATCTCACATAAGTTTTATGCCAAGGATGTTCAATGAAGATAAAGAAGTGATGGCTAATTATATCTCATTGTATGGAGCTCCTGATTTTACCTTCAATTACGATAATGAAGATGTGGCAGACAATCCTGAGGCTAAACGTATTTTTGAAGAACTGAGAGCAAAATATGAAGGAGATTCTATCACTGCAGAAGATTATCTGAAAGTAAAACCTTATGATCTGATTAAGGTACAGCGCCCTTCATTTGCTCAGAATATGGATTATTTTATTTCTTTCCAGAACGGATATTACTTTGTGCGATACCTGATGTGGAATTTTGTTGGAAGACAGAACGATCTTCAGGGACATATGGAAAATACCAACGGGAACTGGATTTCAGGATTTTCTTTTATTGATAATGCTCTGTTGGGTGATCAGGATCATATGCCTGCTCAATTTAAAAATGAAAGTACCGTAAAGTTTTTCTTTTTACCATTGATTCTGGGTTTGATTGGTTTCTTTTTCCAGCTGAACAGAGATTTTGGAAGATTTTATGCCATACTTTCACTGTTTATTCTGACCAGTGTGGGAATTGTTTTCTATACCGGAGTAAAACCGTTTGAAGTGCGGGAAAGAGACTATGCCATGGTAGGTTCATTCTATGCCTTTGCCGTGTGGATTGGTCTGGGAGCCGGAGCCATCCTTTGGCTGATTCAGTCTAAGATTAAATCCAATGCAGCCAACATTATACTGGGAGCTGTATTGCTGGGAATCCCTTTTATGATGGGATTCCAGAATTATACTTCCCATGACAGAAGCAAAAAAACGGCAGCCCGCGATTATGCCTATTCATTTTTACGGTCATTGCCTAAACATGGTATCATTTTTATTTATGGTGATAATGATACTTTTCCGGTGTGGGCTATTCAGGAAACAGAAAGATTCAGGGATGATGTGAAAACGGTCAATTTTACCCTTTTAGCCACTCCATGGAATATTGATCAGGTGAAAAGAAGAACCTACAATGCCATGGGAATTCCGGGTGAGCTGACCCATGAAGAATATAGAGACGGTGTCAATGATCAGGTGTATCTGATGAAAAAAGAAGATTGGGAAGGACTTTTCCAGATGCTGAAAGAACAGGGAGCGCCGGAAACGGCTTTCCAGGAGTTCAGAAAATATCTGACTCAGGATTCAATGATCCTGAAGGATGCTATAAAATTTCTGAAATTACAATCGTCCGAAAAAGATGAATTGCTGAAAATGTACTTCGGCGAACAACAATATGAAAAATACAATATTATTCCTGTCAGTAAATTTATTCTTCCTGTCAACAAAGAAAATGCCGTAAAAGCAGGAATTATTAAGCAGTCCGATCTTCCGGGTACTGTGGATCAGATTATAATCAATTATGAAGCGAATACCCTTTATAAAAGCAATCTGATGATGCTGGATATGCTGGCCAATTTCGACTGGAAGCGCCCGATAAGTTTCTCTTCAGGCGGAATGTATGAAAGCGAAAATATCTTTTATCTGGATGAATATCTGCAGTTTGACGGTTTCAGCTACAGATTGGTTCCCATTCATACGCCTCAGGGGCCTGATGGAGACAAAGGAAGGGTAGATGCCCAATCTCTTTATCAGGTGGTGAAAAATTTCAGATGGGGAAATTTTAAAGATCTGAGTATTTATTATGATGAAACAGCTACGTCAAATATTTTGGGCTACAGAATGTCGGTGAGTAGAGCTGTATCTGCACTTGTGGCAAGCGGGCAGAAAGCGAAAGCACTCGAGTTACTGGAACTTGCAGCAAAAGAAATTCCTGCTGAAAAATACAACGATCCACGTTCACTGAGCGCCATGGTTACCGGATATATTGTTGCAGGGCAGGAGCAAAAAGGTCTTCAGCTTGCAGAAATGCTCAAAAAAGGAATATTTGAAGAATATGATTATTACCAGAATCTTTCTCCTTCATTTAAAGCAATGGCGAAAAGACAGATGAGGTCCAAGCCGATGGAATATGCATTGGTGGTTTCTGCTGTTACTGAAGGCTACAAAAAGCTTGGGCAAAATGAAAAAGCACATGCGTATCTTTTAAAAGCAATGGAGCCTATCGACAAAAAATTCAATATCTTCATAAAAGGTCTGCAGCAGATGGGTAAAGAAAAAGCAATAAAAGAGTCTGAAAATGTACGCCAGATTGCTCCCTTTTATCAGTATCTGTTTAATGTTATGGAACCTTTTGATTCCACCTATTCCAGGAAAAAAGAAATTGAGATTACCAATGTGATGATGAAAGTGACACAGTAATAATCAGTGATAAAGCCTTTAAGCATAATGTTTAAAGGCTTTTATTTAATTCAGGGTCCAATTTAATCTGTAAAATTCTGAATGGCTTTATTGCTCTTCCTTAAATCAGAAGGTCTGGATTGGGTAAACTCATGGAAGGTGTCGCTAAAGGCACTGATAGAGCTGTATCCAACGTCATCCGCTATTTCATTGATAGGCTTATCGGTATTTAAAAGCAGTTCAATGGCTTTAATGATTCTTAATGTTTTCAGGTACTGCAGAAAAGAAATGTCCATATCCGCTTTGAAAAGACGCGACAAAGAGCGTTCACTCAAACCAAATTTACTGCTTACATTAGCCAGAGTCAGTTTTTCTCCGATATTCCATTCCAGATAAGATACGATTTTCATCATCTGTTTGTTATGAGTGGCAGGAAGAATAATAGGTAATGGCTGTTGATGGGTTTTGGGAAGGATCTTTTTTAATGCTACCAGAAATTCAAAGTTTTCATCTTTTGCAGTTACATGCTTTTCATCCCATATTTCAGAATATTTGATCATCTGAATCAGCAGTTCGGATGCAGGGTATATTCCTAATCTGTTATAAAAAGGATCTGAAAAATCATCGTGGGCATAAAAATAAAGGGAACGCAGGACTGTGGCTGTATGTCCGATCTCTAAAATATGTTCCATTCCCTGCGGAATCCAGAAAAAGTGTCTTGCCGGAACCACATAGGTCCTGTTGTCAATCGTAATATAGGCGATACCCCCTTCCACATAGCTCAGCTGTCCTTTTGTATGCTTGTGAAAAGGAATCAGTTTTTCAGATTTTTCGTGCATGACAAATACACTTTTATCGTCTTTATCAATATCAGGAAGCGCAGCAATTAATCCCATAAAAATTTAAAATACCAATAAGAATACAAATATAATCATTTGGCCGGAATCATGTAAAAGTTGACTATTTTAGATAAATAAAATTTCCGGATTGCCAATAAATTTGCAGTGCAATAATTCAAAAATTCAAATGAAAATTTATGTCGCCGGATTGCTGATGTTTGGAGTTTTCTCCATCGTATCAGCGCAGACTGGCAGTCCAGCAAAGGATACCATACGACTCTCCCTGAAGGAAGCATGGCAGAAAGCGGAGGAAAACAGCCGCCATATCAGAATCAATACAATCAACGTAGACATTGCCGAAGCCGAAGTAAAAGACGCTAAAAGAGAGCGACTCCCGGAAATAGAAATTAAAGGTTCTGCAGAAAAAGCTTCCAACATTCCTATCTATGAAAACGGAATCTTTTCCAAACCAACCCAGCATGAAGTTATCCATACGCTTTACAGAGCCGGAGCAGATTTTTATCTGAATATTTATAACGGAAACAAACTGAATCTTAAGATTAAGGAAAATCAAACGCTTCAGAAAATTAAGGATATCCGGAAAGAACAGTCCGTTTCAGATATTCACTACAAAACAGCATCACTTTATCTGGAATTACAGAAAACCTTAATTTTCAGAGATCTTATCAAGCAGGATATTGATGATCAGAAAACACAATTAAAAGAAATACAGACTCTTTATAAAAACGGAGTGGTTTTAAAAAGTGATGTTTTAAGGATTGAACTTGAACTTTCAAAACGAAAAATGGCACTGGTGACCATAGAAAATGATATCCTCATCGCCATGCAGAAACTGAATATTATTCTTGGAATTCCGGATGAACAGGTTGTTATTCCTGAAGCGCCGTTTAATCAGTGGAATGAGAATACAACGTACAACGAATACCTGAAACTGGCACTGGATCATTCCTTTGATTACCATGTTTCTGAACAGCAGACAGCGCTGAGTATTATCAAACTGAAACAGGTAAAAGCGAATGTAAGACCTAAAATAGGGATGTATGGCGAATTTTATTATGCCAATCCACAGATTTTTCTCTATCCGTACAATCCGTATTGGTATTCATTGGGGATTGTGGGAATTAAAGCTTCATTTTCCATCTCTTTCCTTTACCACAATACCCACAAAGTAAAGGCAGCCCAGCTTGAATTTGAAAAAGAAGAGGAAGTGCACAGGGATACGGAGGATAAAGTAAGACAGCAGGTGAAAGAAGCTTATTTAAGGTACCAGGAAGCTTTGGAACAGATAAAAGTGGCAGAAGCCAATGTCGCTCAGGCAAAGGAAAATGCACGTATTATCAAAAATACTTACTTCAACCAGACTTCTCTTATTACAGAATTGCTGGATGCAGATATACAGCTGCTTCAGACAAAATTTGAACTGGAAGCGGCTAAAATTATGGCACAGAACAATTATTATTTATTACAAAATATTACAGGCGTTTTATAAAACAATGAAAAAAAAATACACTCCCACCGATAGAATGATCACGAAGATCACAGGATGGATTTCAGTTGTAATCGTTGCTGCACTTGCAGTGTGGGGCGGGTTTACCTTAAAAAATTATTATGCCTATGAGCAGACTAATGATGCGCAGGTTCAGGAATATGTAAATCCTATTATTTCAAGAGCCGGAGGATTTATTGTTGCCGTGAAATTTGAAGAAAATCAGGAAGTAAAAAAGGGCGATACTCTTTTAATTATTGATAACCGTGAATATGTCCTTCAGGAAAAACAGACTCAGGCAGCCCTTCAGAAAGCCCGTGCCCAGCTGAGAGTATTGGAAAGTACTACAGGAACTACAGAAAAGGAAGCTGCCGCAGCGATGGCCCAGGTGGATGCCAATAAAGCAAAAGTCTGGAAACAGCAGCTTGATTATAACAGGTATAAAAAGCTGTATGATGAAGAATCTGCTACCAGACAGCGACTTGAAGATGTGAAAGCAACACTGGATGTCAACGAAAGTGATTATAAATCTTCGCAGGATAATTATGCAGCTTCTGTATCCAAGATTAATGATATAAGGGCAGAAAAAGCCGTTGTTCTGGCAGAAATTGCAAGACTGGAAGCATTGCTGGACCGTCACAAACTAGACGTAAGCTATACCGCTGTTACTGCTGCTTATGATGGAAGAATGGGACGACGAACCGTAGAAGTAGGGCAGATGATTGATGCCGGAGAAACGCTGGCATTCATTGTCAATAATGAAACTGATAAATGGGTAGTGGCTAATTATAAAGAAACCCAGATCAGGGATATGCATATCGGCGATCATGTGAAAATTGTTGCTGATTCTTATCCGGACAAAGAATTCCAGGGAACGATTATTTCCCTTTCTCCTGCAACAGGTTCAAGTTTTTCTTTGCTTCCACCGGATAACTCTACCGGGAATTATGTCAAGATTGTACAGCGTATTCCTGTGAGAATAAGACTGGATGGGCAAAGAAGCCAGATTGATGTTCTGAAAGTGGGAATGAATGTAAATGTTTATGCTAATAAAAAGCATTCCAATGGCTAAAAGACAAATGCCCTATTTCAAAAAATGGGCTCCGGAATGGTTGGTGAAAATCATTCTTTTTTCAATGACACTTCCTGGAATTATTATCTTTTTTCTCCCTTTAGCCAATATAAATGCAGCAGCAGGATATTACGGAAGTGAGCCGGCAGACATTCAGTTTTCGGTAGCATTATTTTATGCCGGGTATGTAGGTTTTTATAGCCTGGAAAGACGATTTTTCAGTTTTCTGGCTGCAAAAGAATATTTTCTTCTTTTTACCACACTGCAAATTCTGGCCTGTCTGCTATGCTATTCTACCCGTGAAATTTATATCCTGTTTCCGGTGCGTTTTATGCAGGGAATGTTGTTTGCCGGGAATGTAAACCTGTCACTAACCCTTATTTTCACCCGGCTGAGCAGTGAAAGGGGCCGGGAGATCAGCTTTTCAGTGTTTTTCGGGATCTTAATTTGTGCTTTGCCATTTAATAACCTTATAACCGCCGACCTCATAGATTCGTATAATTTTAATATTGTCTATAAAACAGCCATCTTCTCCTATCTTCCGGGACTTATTTTCCTCACCCTGGCGATGAGCAATTACAGAACCCATGCAAGATTTCATCTCTATAAACTCGACTGGCAGAGTTTTGGACTGTTCAGTACGATGCTGGTGCTCATAGGATATATAACCATTTTCGGGCAGGAATATTATTGGCTGGAGGATAACAGGATTTTGGGAAGTGTCATTGGAATTATTGTCCTGGGTGGAATATCAGTATTTCGCCAGCAGGCTATTAAAAGGCCTTATATTGATCTGCGTGTTTTCAGATACCGGAATTTTAAAGTAGGTCTGCTGATTCTTTTTGTGATGTATATATGCCGTTTTGCTTCAGGAATTGTCAATACCTATTTTGCATCGGAGCTGCATCTGGACCCATTTCATATTTCCTATATTAATATTTTCAATCTTACAGGGTTGGTTATGGGAGTCATTATTGCCTGCTGTATGGTTTTGCAGAAGAAAAATATACGGTATATCTGGGGACCGGGTTTTTTAATGCTGCTCATTTTTCATGCGGTCATGTATTATTCCTTTGATGTTCAGGCTGATGAGTTTAATTATTATATCCCGTTATTTATTCAGGGATTGGGTGTGGGATTGATTATGGTTCCGACGATTATCTTTATTATTTCGTCAGTTCCTGCAGCCATTGGCCCTTCTGCTGCGGCAACAGCATTAGCAATACGGTATCTTGGATTTTGTATCAGTATTGCCCTGATCAATTTTTTTGAACTGTTTGAGAAAAGCCGTCATTATAATGCCTTTCAGGATCATTTAAGTGCTGTCGATCCGGAAGTTAAAAGCTTTCTCCATCAGCAGACTGCTAAGCTTATTGCTCGCGGAATGCCGGAAGATAAGGCTGTTAAAGCTGCCAATAAGCTATTGATTGGCAGAATGAATGTTCAGGATCATGTCCGTTTTGCGATGGATTATTATGAAATGATGGTATGGCTTCTTGCCGCCTCACTGTTATTGATTTTCCTTTTCCCATATCTTAACCGCACTGCTCTTTATTTAAAATCACGCAGATTATCTCCTGCGTAAAGAGAATTTTAATGCTAATCATCGAAAAAGTATAGCTTGTAGCTAATTTTATAGTAGAGTGCTGAGACTGTCTGATAAGGCAGTCTCTTTTATTTTGATAAAGAATAGTAATTACTTCTGGCCGGAATTGTATGTTTTTTGTCATTGCAGACAAAATCCTTTCTTTCTACATTTGTACTCATACAGAACGAGATATGAAGAAAGAAGGGCGAAAAACAGGAATTAAAAATATAGTGCTTTTAGCATTGCCGGAGGTACAGCTGCTTGATATTGCCGGACCATGGGATGTTTTTACATCAGCAAACCGTTTTTTAAATGATAAACAGGATTCCGGTTATCATGTGTATCTGGTATCAGGAACTTCAGAAAAAATAATATATTCAGGTTCAGGAATGCCTTTATCATGCAGCCATACTATATATGATATTGATTTTCCTGTAGACACTTTACTGGTGGCAGGTACCACGTTGAATGTACTGGATGAGGTCAATCCGGACATTTATCACTACCTTCAAAATATAGCTCCCGGCGTGAGACGAATGGGATCTGTCTGTGTAGGAGCGTTCATCCTTGCCAAAGCGGGTCTGCTGGATGGCAAACAGGTAACGACTCACTGGAAGTTCGCAGATACTTTACAGAAATCTTATCCAAAATTGGATGTGAATATTAATCCTTTTTTTATCCGTGACAGGCCAATTTATACTTCAGGAGGTGTTTCTTCAGGGATGGATCTTGCATTGGCTCTATTGGAAGAAGACTTTGGAAAACCTTTGGCGGCCGAAGTTGCCCGTCATCTCGTCCTGTATTTAAAAAGATCCGGAGCACAGTCTCAGTTTGGAAATGCATTGCCGGAATATGAAATAATGTCTCCTTTTACAAAACAAATCCGTGATTTATTGAAAGATAAGCTTGGAGAAGCTATTACGGTGGAGTATATGGCAGAGTTCCTGAACATGAGTGCCCGTAACTTTTCCAGGGTATTTGTAAAAGAGTCAGGAATGACTCCCGGCAGATTTCTCGAAAAAATGAGGCTGGATCAGGCTAAAAATATGCTGGAATATACTGATATGAGTATCGACATGATAGCGGATAAATGCGGATTTAGCAATGCTGTTTCTCTCAGCCGCTTATTTCTTAAAAACATTTCCCTCTCTCCGGCACAGTACAGGAAGGCATTCAAGACTACAGGATAATAGCTTTTTCTTATTGATTTTACATAAAACTGGCAATCATCAATTGTCAGCAGGGAAGACCTGTGCCATGATCTGAAAATAATAATCTTAAATAATAAAATTATGAATCACGTACAAAACAGCAAGACAATGAATGTAGCATTTTTAATCTATGATCAGGTGGAAGCACTTGATCTAAATGGTCCTTTAGATGTTTTTGTTAAAGCGAATGTTCTGGAACCGGGCAGCTACAATTGCTTTACAGTTGGGAAAACAAAAGATCCGGTATATATGGAGGCAAACACAATGGCTCTTATTCCTACCTACGATATCCATACATGTCCTCAGCCGGATATGATTGTCGTTCCGGGAGCAAATCCTGAATACATTATGAAATATATTGAGGACAGGGACTTTCGGGAAACTGCCCTGAAATGGATTGAAAATCATTATGATGCGGGAATAGTAGTATTTACGGTATGCACCGGAAGTATGCTTCTGTCAGGGACAAAAATGCTTGCTGATTATGATGTTACTACGCATCATATGTTGTTGGATGCACTTGAACAGCATAATCCAGAAACCAATGTAATCAGGAATATACGGTATATTGACCAGGGCAGCCTGATAACTACGGCAGGTATCACAGCCGGGATAGATGCCGCCCTTTATCTGGTTGGAAAACATCTCGGACAGAAAACGGTGAACACGATTATAGAGATTTTTGAATATCAGAATGCAAAATCTGGAAACTTAGCGTAAAAGAGAATCTGTTGATTTGCAAATTTCGCCGATCTCTGATCGGCGAAATTTATATTTTAGATTGAGGTCTACTGACGAAAACTGAGTACTTTAATACAAAGAGGAATAAAACCAATTGACACCGCAATATAAACAGCAACCCGAATATAGTTAAGGGTTTTCCAAAGTGAAATTCTGTTTATGATTTCCTGTGAAACAGAAGAGGCGGATGCTAGGTTCTGAAACTGTATAATGTTCGGAGCAAAAAAAGCTAATGTCCAGAATCTTACAGCTGCGTGAATAATGAGTAAAATCAAAAGCCAGTTCCTTACCGGATCAATTTTCCAGCAAAAAGCAATCGCAAGGATAAAGGTTATTTCATGCAAAGAGTGAAGGATGATCCAAAAAAACTTCAGGCTTACTCCATTTCCGCCCTGAAGCAGCTTCAATGTATCGGGTGGGGAAGAAGCCCATTTGGGTACAAAGAGGAGGGTTTCGAAAATCTGTGCCCCGTTCATAAGAAAATAAAGTAATGTTGTAATGCAAAGCCATATTTCTGCACGGGTTATATAAGTAGCAGTTAAACTTTCCATGGTCGTGTATTGATTTATGGGTTATTTAAATGATCTGTTGTTTCTTTCATAAGAAGGGTGGCTTCCCTGAAATAACGTTCAATAGTTTCTATTTCCTTTTTAGAAAAAGTGGAAACGAGTTTCATGGTTTTTTGCTGCAGCTCTTCAAAAATAGGACCGAGTAATTTCATGCTGTTTTCTGTATTCGGGATGATCATTACTTTTCTGCGGTCTTCTTTAATAAACTGTCTTTTAAGAAGTTCTTTTTTCTCCAGCCGGTCAATTAAACCCGTAACAGCGCCGGTTGTAAGACCTGTCAGCTTAGATATTTCACCTGCTGTTATGGATTCGTACTGCAGAATAAGTCCCAGATATTTATGATCTGTGCTGGAAAGCCCTGCTTTTCTGGCAATGGCCTCATGCATAAAGATTGAAGCGTCAGAATAGGCTCTGCTGGCTTCACGGAAATTTTGTATATTATTTTTAGTCATTAATTAAATTATTTTATAATTATCTTAGTTGCTAAGATATTATTGTTTTTTGATTTATCAAAATAAATTTTTTGCTCAAAAAATGATATTATCCGTCAGCTACTATTAATGCTGGGAATTTGAATTAAAAAAAATAACAGCGTAATTAATTTATAAACAGGTGTTTGACTTTTTTGTTGCAAATTTTATGATAAAAAAGCTTCAAATAATTTGGATTTAATGAGGGTTTTCCTATCTTTGCAGTCCCTTAAACAAAGGGATTTACTTGAAAAAGTAAGTGGCCGACTCGGTAGCTCAGCTGGTAGAGCAATACACTTTTAATGTATGGGTCCTGGGTTCGAATCCCAGCCGGGTCACAATATTAAGATGCAAAAATAAAGCATCAGAAAAATACAAAAAAACCTGCAAATTATTTTTGCAGGTTTTTTTATTTATAGTTTTTGCTATAATGTTTCAAATGGCCGGTTATTATAAATTTGAATTAACTGATCCGTTTGATTGTTCTCGTTCTATTGCCATTGAAGTCAGCAATATCTTTACTCTTCATTTTTGGGTTTAAAATTTCTCCCGACTCCCTGGCGGAGAAATGTAATTTTTCCTTGTACTTTTTTTGCTTTTTCAAGGACTTCCAATGCTTTTGTTCTTTCGTTAACTTTGCCAGCGTGTGTTATATTGTCCTGACGTTCATTTTTTTTCATATATCAATATAGTGAATTTATTTGAAAAAAACAAATTATTGATAGTAAAGTTGTTTCAAATTTTATGAAAATAAGATTGTTTTGTTAATCGGACCACGAGAAACAAAGGGATTCACTGCATTTCTCAATTTTTTATTGAAGCCTTTTTGGTCCATTTTTGAAATTTACATTCAGAACCTCCTCAGGCGTGTGAAATTTTTGTGTCTGATATTGTAAAAGTTAGCGGAATCATAGGCATAAAATGTCCGGAAAGTATTGTAAATAAAGAAAAAGTTTCTATCTTTGCAGTCCCTTACAGAAAGGGATTTACTTGAAAAAGTAAGGGCCGACTCGGTAGCTCAGCTGGTAGAGCAATACACTTTTAATGTATGGGTCCTGGGTTCGAATCCCAGCCGGGTCACATAACAGGACAAATCATTTTTATGAATGGTTTGTCCTTTTTATTTTTCGTTATTTGTTGTCTGCCAAATGTATGTTGCAATTCGAAGCTATTCCACGATATTTTAATAATAAAAGCATCCATAACGAACATCATACA
This sequence comes from Chryseobacterium sp. DZ-32, assembly GCF_059587025.1. Classification (NCBI taxonomy): domain Bacteria; kingdom Pseudomonadati; phylum Bacteroidota; class Flavobacteriia; order Flavobacteriales; family Weeksellaceae; genus Chryseobacterium; species Chryseobacterium sp. DZ-32. Next base: position 248,207 of record NZ_JCAIOM010000005.1, on the reverse strand, counting down.
ACAGATATAAATAGCAATTTTTGTTTTTATATCGGTTGTATATTGTAATGCTATTGTGGTCAATAACTACTTTTTTACATTGCCGGATCTTCCCTGCGTATTGTGCGCACTGTCTGAAACTGCTGCATTGATATTGGCTGTGCCATTACCCGTATTATTATTGCTCGTTTTTCTTCCCCCAACGTGATTTTTTGTATTAATACTGTCATTACCTGTTGTATTGTCTTGAGTATCCCTGACCGCAGATGCTGCTGTATCAGAATAATTTCTTTGCATGTTGACTGAATCGGCAACGGGGGTACTACTTGTTGTGTCCTTCTTTTTACAGGCCAAAATCATAAAACTGGCTGCTGCTATTGATAAAACTAATTTTTTCATAGGATTTTGTTTTGTGTATAGAGTGAAGCCAAATTTCGGTATTTAACCCTGACAGTGATATGAGCAGAATCATAATGGAGATCTAAAGGTGTATTACTGAAATAATGTCGTTTTTTATTACCGTTAAATGCTGTTCAAAATGTAAAAATTAAAATAAAAAACAAAAAATAGTTTATTTGTAAACTTATATAAGTATATTTGTGTACTAATTTGTTTGATATGAATTTTGAACTTATAAAATCAGTGGTAGAACTCGTTCAGCAATTTATGGAACAAAATGAAGGTAAGGCTCTATATAGCAATGATCTTCATGGTTTTACAGAATGGATCAATGCTGCTCATCAGCAGGATCTTGGAAATCCTGACTGGATAGGGAAGGAATCAGGAAGAAGCTCAGACAGTATTATAAATACTTTGCTGATCAGAATGAACAGATATGCAAAGTCTTATTCAAGATCAGCAGTAGGCAGTTCAGTTTTTTCCAGCCAGGATGACTTCATTTATCTTATCAGTTTGAAGAACATGGGAGCGATGTCAAAAATGGAGCTGATAAAACATAATGTACATGAGAAATCTTCAGGTATACTTATTATTAACCGGCTGCTCCATAATGGCTGGATTGAACAGGCAGTTTCCCCAAAAGATAAAAGAATAAAAAATATACAGATAACAGAGAAAGGGCTGGCGATACTGGATGAACATATGGAGGAAATCCGCAGGGCTTCCAGGGCTGTCGTAGGAAATCTTACCCATGCTGAACAAATGCTCCTCATTGCAGTGCTTTCCAAATTGGATGAATTTCATGATTCTTTTTACCGTATGAATCTGGAAACAAGGGATCTGCTGAACACCGTATATAAAAAGTTAAACTGATTGCGTAGTGAAAATGTCTTTAAACAACTGTTAAAAAAATGACGATGAGTACTGAAAATTCAAGAAAGAGAATAGCGGTAATAGGTTCAGGGTTCTCCGGGCTCTCTGCGGCTGCTTATGCGGCAAAGGCCGGAAATGAAGTACATGTTTTTGAAAAACATAATCAACCGGGAGGACGTGCAAGGCAATTTAAAACGGAAGAAGGCTATGTGTTTGATATGGGGCCGAGCTGGTATTGGATGCCTGATATCATTGAAGGATTTTTCAATGATTTTGACTGTAAAGCAGCTGATTATTTTAAACTGGTATCCTTAGACCCTCAGTTTGAAATGGTTTTTTCAGAAGAAAAGATTTCAGTTCCTGAAAAAAATGAAGACATCCGTGAGTTATTTGAAAATACAGAGGCCGGATCAGGTAAAAAGTATGATCAATTTATGCAGTCTGCTCAGTTTAAGTATGAGGTCGGGATGAAAGACTTTGTGACAAAACCCTGTTACAGCTGGCTGGAATTTGCTTCTTTAAAAATAGCGGGCAGTGCATTGAAGCTTGATCTTTTAAGTAATTTCAGGAAATATGTTTCAGGATATTTTTCTGATCCAAAACTCAGATCGCTGATGGAATTTCCGGTGATATTTCTGGGCGCTTCACCCCGTAATATTCCGGCACTTTACAGCCTTATGAATTATGGAGGATATGTATTGGGAACAAAATATCCTATGGGAGGTTTTTATCAGCTTGTTATGGCTATGAAGGACGTAGCCGAAAAGCAGGGAGTGACCTTTCATTTTAATCATGATGTTCAGAAGCTGAATACAGAAGACGGGAAAGTGATGTCTTTAACAGTAGGGGATAAAGACTATGAATTTGATGCAGTTATTGCTTCATCAGATTACCATCATACGGAAACATTAATTCCTAAATCTCTGAGAAACTATAATGATGCCTACTGGAAGACAAAAACCTTTGCACCTTCATGTCTGATTTATTACCTCGGCATCAAAGGAAAAATCTCTCATTTAAAACACCATACGCTATTCTTTGAAAATGAGCTTGATAACCATATAGACTGTATTTATGTTAATAAAAAATGGCCTTCCAGACCTCTTTTTTATGCATGCTGTCCTTCAAAAACAGATCCCGATGTAGCTCCGGAAGGCTGTGAAAATCTCTTTTTACTGCTGCCGCTTGCACCTGGAATACATGATGAGGAGGCTATAAGAGAAAAATACCTGAAGGAAATGCTTGAAAGAATCGAAAAACATACAGGAGAAACCGACCTTATTTCCAGGATTGAATACAAAAGAAGCTACTGTGTGAGTGATTTTATTTCGGATTATAATGCTTATCAGGGGAATGCCTACGGACTGTCCAATACTTTATCGCAGACTGCTGTTCTAAAACCTAAAATAAGAAACAAAAAGGTAAGCAATCTTTTTTATACCGGGCAGTTAACGGTTCCGGGGCCCGGAGTTCCTCCATCCGTTATCTCCGGGAAGATAGTAGCGCAAGAGGTTAATAAACTAAAATAAAATAATATGAAAAAGTTGTTTGATGAATTGTCTTACGAGGTCAGTAAGTGCACTACTCAAAAATACAGTACCAGTTTTTCATTAGGGATATTGGCTCTGAAGCCTTCTATAAGACCTGCCATTTATGCTGTTTATGGGTATGTACGCCTTGCGGATGAAATTGTTGATAGCTTTCATGGATATGATAAAGAAAAGCTATTGAAAAGATTAAAAGCAGAAACGTATGATGCATTACAGCAGGGAATATCACTCAATCCTATTTTACATTCTTTTCAGGAAACCGTGCGTCAGTATGATATCAATATTCAATTGATCGACCAGTTTCTGCACAGCATGGAAATGGATCTGCAGAAAATAGATTACAATTCAGATCTCTATAATGAATATATCTACGGCTCTGCTGAAGTAGTGGGACTCATGTGTCTGCAGATATTTACAGGAGGTGATAAGCAGCAATTTGAAAAACTTAAACCATTCGCTATGAAACTGGGTTCCGCTTTTCAAAAGGTTAATTTTTTACGTGATCTGAAAGATGATTACCAGATTTTGGGCAGAACTTATTTTCCATCATTGAATATGTCTGTCTTTGATAATACCGTTAAAGCTCAGATCGAAAAAGAAATTGAAGAAGAATTTAAAGAAGCATTGCAGGGTATCAGGAAACTTCCGGGTTCTTCTAAGTTTGGAGTGTATCTCGCATACAGGTACTATCTGTCATTATTTGAAAAGATCAAGAAAACAAGTTCGCAGCATATTTTGCAGCAAAGAATCAGGATTGCTAATTCACAGAAATTATTGGTAGCATTTAAAAGCTATATAAGATATAAATCTGCTTATTTCTGATCACTCATTTGTTTGGAAGATTCTTTAGAATTTATAAATCAATAAAAAAATAACGATGTACAGATTATATAGAGAACAACATTTGAATTGTGATATCGAGACCGCATGGAAATTCTTTTCCTCTCCTCATAATTTATCTGAAATAACACCAAAAAGCATGAATTTTGTGGTGCTTTCAGATATACAGGACGAATCTATTTTTGAAGGAATGGAAATAGATTATACCGTCTCTCCGGTATTGGGAATCCCGATGAAATGGAAAACGATTATCAGCCAGGTAAAAGAAGGCAGAAGCTTTACAGATTATCAGAAAGAAGGACCTTATAAGCATTGGAACCATTTTCATGAGTTCATTCCTGATCAGAACGGGGTATTAATGAAAGATACTGTATTTTATGAACTTCCGTTGGGGGTTCTTGGAAGGGCTGCTCATGGTTTATTTGTTAAAGAAAAGCTCAAAAACATTTTCGATTTCAGATACAGCGTTCTGAATGATCTTTTTAACCGTAAACATCATTAACATGAATTTCCTGATCGTTTTACTCGTTTTTATTTCCATGGAAGGAGCCACATGGCTTATTCATAGGTATATTATGCACGGTTTTCTGTGGAATCTGCATAAGGATCATCATGATCATAGCAACGAAGGGAAACTTGAAAGAAATGACCTGTTCTTTTTCATTTTTGCCAGCCCTGCTATTGCTTTGTTATATGCAGGAGTAAGGCAGGAATTCAATTATCTGTTTTTTGTCGGTTTAGGCATAAGCCTTTATGGAATGGCCTATTTCTTTGTTCATGATATTTTTATTCATCAGAGAGCAAAAGTTTTTACCAAAACAAAAAATCCGTATTTTCTTGCCATCAGGCGTGCCCATAAACAGCACCACAAACATTTGGGGAAAGAAAAAGGAGAGTGCTTCGGATTTTTGTGGGTTCCTATGATTTATTTTAAAATGTATTTCAATAAAAAATGATGCAATACACTTACATACTGATCAATTTTTTCACCGTCATCATCTGCTTTTTGGCTTCTTTTGACCGTAGGATACAGTTTAATAAGCTTTTCCTGAAGTTTTTCCTGTCGTCCACTATTGTAGCAGTTCCTTTTATACTATGGGATATATGGTTCACCGCAAAAGGAGTGTGGTGGTTTGATTACCGTTACACATTAGGATTTAAAATGGCAGGCCTTCCCCTGGAAGAATGGCTGTTCTTTTACTGTATTCCTTTTGCCTGTGTTTTTACATACTACTGCCTGGAAAAATTTTTTACATTCAATCGGGCAGACCTCTTTAATAATCTGATTGTTTTTACCTCAGTTATTGTTCTCAGTGTTGTGGGACTTCTTTACTACGACAGGATCTATACTTTGCTGACCGTTATTGTAACAGTGCTTACCCTTTCTTACCTGCATTTTATTGCCAAAAAAGAATGGATCGGTAAAGCAAGTTTTGTATATCTGGTTTTGTTGCCCGGATTTTTTGCAGTGAATGGAATCCTGACGGGATCTTTTATTCCGTCCCCTGTTGTGAACTACAATCCTGGTGACTTTTTAGGCGTCAGAATGGGGACTATTCCTGTTGAAGATGCTGTCTATGGTTACAGTCAGTTTTTACTCAATATTTACTTCTTTAAAAAAATAACTAAAAATGAAAAATAGAATCATTCTTACATTATTACTAAGCTTAGGGCTGTTAAACAGCTTGACTTCCTGTTCTTCCATGCCCGAAAAAGCGCAGCCTGTTGATCAGTTTGATGTGAACCGGTATTTGGGGACATGGTACGAGATTGCCAGATTTGATTATCGCTTTGAAAAAGACCTTGACAATGCAATCGCCCAGTATAGCCTTACTGAAGACGGAAATGTAAACGTAGTCAACAGCGGATATAATTTTAAAAAGGATAAATGGGTTTCCGCCAATGGTACTGCTAAATTCAGAGGAGAAAAAAATGTGGCAGCTCTGAAAGTGAGTTTTTTCGGACCTTTTTATGCCGGGTATAATGTAGTTGCTCTTGAAGAGTACAAATATGCACTGATTGCAGGAAAAAATCTGGATTATCTCTGGATTCTTTCCCGTGAAAAAACCATTCCTGAAAATATAAAGCAGAAATTTATCAGCAAGGCGCAGGAAATAGGGTATGATACCTCTAAGCTCATCTGGGTGAAGCAGGATAAGAAAAGTCCTTTTGATAAATAAATTCTCAAATTTAATTAAAATCGAAACGTATGCTTACAATACAGGCGCAATCAAAAATACCCACAGATTACGGACTATTCACTATATATGCATTCTCGGAAAATGAAAAAGACTGGAGTCCGCATTTGGTTCTGGTAGCAGAAAATACAGATTATGATAAGACTGTTAATGTCCGCTTTCATTCTGAGTGCATTACCGGAGAAGTTTTTCATTCTAAAAAATGTGAATGCGGTCAGCAGCTTGATGCAGCGATGAAATATATGTCTGAAAAAGGAGGAATGATTGTTTATCTCCGTCAGGAGGGAAGAAATATTGGGATCATCAATAAGCTGAAAGCATATGCACTTCAGGAACAAGGATTAGATACTGTTGAAGCTAATCTCAGACTTGGTTTGCCTGCTGACGGAAGAAATTTTGATGTTGCCGTGGAAATGCTGAATCTGCTGGATGTTAAGGAAATCAATCTGTTAACCAATAATCCTGATAAGATTAAATCTGTTGAGAACAGCAGCATCATTCTCAAAAGCAGGATTCCTTTGGAAATTGACTCCAATGAGATCAATGCAGGCTATCTTGTTAAAAAGAAAGACTATTTTGGTCATTTTTTAGAAAAAATATAATGGACTCAAACAGGCGGAATATTTATTGATCTGTTTAATGCAATAATTATGGAAAAAATACTGCTTACAGGAGCAACCGGCTATATCGGTAAAAGAATGATCAGTGTGATTGCCGCACAGGGATATAAAGTCGTTTGCTGCTGCAGGGATACAGGTCGTTTTACAAGAGATATGGATATCGACGACCAGCTCATTGAAGTTATTGAAGTTGATTTTCTAAAGCCGGAAACACTTAAAAATATTCCCGAAGATATTGCAGGTGCTTACTATCTGATGCATTCCATGAGCAATACTGCTGATTATGAAGACTCGGAAAAAAACTGTGCCGCCAACTTTTCCGGTTATATTGAGAAGACGCAATGTAAACATATTGTCTATCTTTCGGGGCTGGTGAATGAAAAAGAACTGTCAAAACATTTGAATTCAAGGTACGAAGTTGAAAAAATTCTGATGGAATGCAGGGTTCCCGCAACAGTTCTTCGCGCAGGAATTATCATTGGGTCAGGAAGTGCATCATTTGAAATTATAAGGGATCTTGTTGAAAAACTGCCTGTCATGGTGGCTCCCAAATGGCTGTATACACAATCTCAGCCAATAGGAATTGCCAACGTGCTCGATTTCCTGATTTTTGTTTTGTTTAAAGAAGCTGCTTATCAGAAAAATTTTGACATTGGATGTGATGATGTGCTGACTTACAAAGACATGCTGTTGCAGTTTGCACAAGTAAGAGGCCTTAAAAGAAAGATTTTTACACTACCTGTAATGACGCCCAGACTGTCTTCGTACTGGCTCTATTTTATTACTTCAACCTCTTATAACCTGGCCAAAGCTTTGGTTGGAAGCATGAAGGTAGAGGTGGTCTGCCGTCCCGAAAGTCTTGCTGAGATCAAATTAATTACCGGTGTGCAGCCGTTTTCATATGACACAGCACTGAAGAGAACTCTTGCAAAAATTCAGGCCAATGAAATCATTTCCAGCTGGAAAGACAGTTTCATCAGCAGCCGTCATGATTCAACCTTGAAAGAATACCAGGATGTACCGAAATACGGTTGTTTTACGGACCTCCGGAGTGAAGAGTATGATGACAGGGAAGCCTGTATGAGCCGGGTCTTTCAGTTGGGAGGCGAGCATGGATGGTATGGGCAGAATCTTTGGAAAATAAGAGGCCTTTTTGATAAACTTGTTGGTGGTCCTGGACTGAGAAGAGGGCGCAGGCATCCTTCAGACCTTAAAGATGGAGATGCATTAGACTTCTGGCGGGTTTTATATGCTGACCGTAAAGAAGGCAAGCTTATATTATTGGCTGAGATGAAACTGCCCGGAGAAGCCTGGCTGATGTTTAAAATTTACAGAAATAAGATCTGGCAAAAAGCTGTATTTCGTCCAAAAGGCCTTTGGGGAAGATTATATTGGTTCATGGTGCTGCCATTTCATGGTTTTATATTCAAAGGAATGATCAGGACCCTCAGTGGAAAGAAAAAATAAAGTTCTTTCATTTTTAATTTTAAGAATATTTTAACATAATGTCTGTTTTTTAGGCATGAACATTGTTTATTTATATACCAAATACCTAAATATTATATTATATTATGAATAATTCAGATTACAACAAAGCAGAAAATGCAGTAGACCAAACAGAAAACTCATTAAAAAATGCAGCTGATAATGCAAAATGGAAAATCAGTGAATTAGCGGATAAAGCTAAAGATTATATCAATGAAAAAAGAAATAATGATCAGGAAGCAACTCAGGAAGACTGGTTGGACAGAGTAAAATCAAACGTCTCAGATGCGTGGGAAGATATCAAGGATAAGGCAGATGAAGCATGGGAAAGCACGAAGGATGCCGCTGAAGATGTGAAGGCAGAATGGAGGAAAAAAACAAATTAAGGTTAGTTTAAAACAGATGGCCAGAATTTTTAAATTCCGGCCATCTGTTTTGTTTTATGGTTTATTTATAATCTATATTTAAAGAAATAAGATGAGTTTATGATAATGCAATCAATATACAGTTAGTATAAAATCCTGCGCCCCTCAAGTTTTATTATTTTATTATTCACCATTTTTTTTATCGTTCTGATGACGGTTTCAACCCTCAGCCCTGTAAGATCAGCAATTTGCTGACGGGTAAGTTCTATAGGAAAACAGTGCTGGCAGTCTCCGTCATGGTAGCTTTTCAGATAATCCATTACACCTTTCAGCCGTTGAATGGGATCTGCTAATGCCAGATTGCGGACCATTAAATTATTATAATACAGTCTTTGTGATAAACACATGTTCATATCCAGGGAAATATCCGGATTACTTTTAAGCATTTGCATAAAATTATATTTAGGCATTCTTATAATTTCTGTGATCTGTAAGCTGATGGCATTGGTAGGATATACTTTTTCAATAAAAAGAAGCGGATCTCCAAAACTTTGATTTTTACCTAATATATTATGAATAAATTCTTTTCCATTTTCAGTAAAGGTGTTCAGCTTTACTTTTCCGCTGATAATCTGAAAATAATATTGTGAATAATCACCTTCTTTGAAAATAAACTCTTTAGCCTTATAGATGACTTTTTCACCCCCGAACGAGTAAAGGATCTCCTGATCGATATTCATACAGCTTATTGTTTTTTTCATAATTATGGTTTTTCTGAAAATTAGAGAGAATCTTTAAAAATATTGTAAATAATTTCAATCATTATGCCATTGCTGTTTTTCTTAAAAAATGTGGTACGAAATCCTTATGCATAAACCTTTAAAAATTACTGTTTTTTCAAATATTGTGAGTATTTTTGAAGCTAAAGTATCCGTAACTAATTATTGATTTTAACTTCTATGATTTTAATTGTTGATGACAACCAAAGTAATCTTTATTCGCTTCAAAAATTACTTGAATCTAAAGATTTCCAGGTTGAAACGGCCAGCTCCGGTGAAGAGGCTCTCGGCAAAGCATTGAAAAATGACTATGCCTTAATTATTTTAGATGTTCAGATGCCTGATATGGATGGCTTTGAAGTTGCAGAAACTCTTGCAGACTACAGTAAAACCAAAGATGTTCCTATTATATTTTTATCCGCTGTTAATACCGATAAAAAATTCATTACCCAAGGTTACGCTTCTGGTGGTAAAGATTACGTAACCAAGCCCGTGGATCCTGAAATTCTTCTGCTTAAAGTGAAAACTTTTTATAATCTCCAGGAGCAGAATATTGCTATGAAAAAAACACAGCAGAATCTGGAACTGGAAGTAAAAGGAAGACGGGAATCTCAGGTGACCATGAAATCCCAGATAGACCATTTTCATCTTATGCTGGAGTCTCTTCCACAGATTGCATTTACTCTGAATGAAGAAGGTGCAGTTGATTTTGTTAATGGTAAGTGGTACCAATATTCAGACAATGAACAGGATTTTCCGGAAACACACCCTGATGATCATAAGATCAGCGAAGAACTGGAAAGATGCAGAAAAAAAGGAAAAGCTCTTGAATTGGAGATCAGAATTAAAAATGTTATTTCGGGCCATTACCGTTATCATTTGCTTAGGGTAACCCCTGTATATGATGAACACCGTATTAAAAACTGGGTAGGAACATTTACCGATATTGACGATCAGAAAAAAGTGGAAAAAGAAAAAGATGAATTCTTAAGTATTGCAAGCCACGAATTAAAAACCCCTTTAACCAGTATTAAAGCCTATGTTCAGCTATTGGAAAGAAAGCTGAAATTAGATAAAGACAGCTCCGAAGCAGGATTTGTTACAAAAGTCCAGAGCCAGATTGAAAAGCTGAATACACTCATCACGGATCTTCTTGATGTTTCAAAAATTGAAAACGGAAAACTGAAAATCAATAAAAAGCCGGTGAATCTGGAAAATGTGATCAGTAATGCCATTGAAACCATAAAACAAACCCATGAACGGCAGGTGAAAATTGAACGCCATGGGGTAAAACCTGATATTTTAATTCCCCTGGATGAAATCCGTATCGAGCAGGTGCTGATTAATTTCCTGACCAATGCGATCAAATATTCCCCTCATAATAACCAGGTGATTGTAACCACCTTTGTGGATGAAGAAGCTCAGGAGGTGAGAGTGAATGTTACAGATTTTGGAATCGGAATTCCTGACTTTAAACAGGAGGCCGTATTCAAGAAGTTCTATCGTGTGGAAGAATCTTCACTGCAGTTCCAGGGAATGGGAATCGGTCTGTTTATATGCTCTGAAATCATCAAACAGCACCACGGAAGTGTTGGTGTTTCCAGTATTGTAGATGAAGGATCTACGTTTTATTTTACCTTACCATTAAATTAATTTTCATGCCGAAAAAAATTATACGAAATCTCCAGTTTGGAATAGGTCTTTCGCTTTTGATATTGATAGCCAGTTCGATAGCTTCATACTGGAGTATTCAGAATCAAATGAATCACCGTGAGAGTCTTTCCAAAAGCAGGCGTTCTGTAACAGCTGTTAAGGATGTTCTGGTAGCCTTGCTGGATGCTGAAACAGGAAACAGGGGCTATCAGCTGACCGGAAGAGAAGATTTTCTCGAACCCTATAAACGCGGATTAAGAGAATACTCCAAAGCGCTGGTGCTTGCAGAATCATTGGGATTGAAGGATAAAAACCAACAGGAAAGACTTGCCGGATTAAAAGTAGCGGTGAGCCAGGTGATGGATAACCTGAAAAATCTTGTGGAAAACAGACGGAAGGGTATTGTGATGACCCAGCAGCAAATCGTTACCGGTAAAGCTTATATGGACGAGTGCCGTAAAATTGTAAAAGATTTTGTGCAGTATGAAGAGAGCCAGGTTGAAATCAAAAACAAAGATTTAACACGCTCATCAGAAACGACCGTTCTTTTTATTGTTTTTTCTGCGCTGGCTGCGGTAGTTGTGACCACATTTTTCTATTTTAAAATGAGGGCAGATCTCATCAGAAGAGATGAGCTGGAAAAAATGCTGAGGGATAAAGATCAGGAAATGACGCGCCGTGTAAGTGCCATTCAAAAAATTGCAAACAGAGTAGCCAATGGTGATTACAGTGAGAAAGCTGTGGATAATGCAGAGGATGATCTCGGAGATCTTGTAGAATCATTGAACCACATGACCGAATCTCTTAAAACATCTTTTGAAAAAATTAATAAAAGCGACTGGCGCCAGAAAGGTCTTGCTTTACTGAATGAGTCCCTTGTCGGAAATAAATCAGTAAAAGAAGTTGCCGGCAGGGCTTTACATCAGTTGATTGAATACGGAAACTGTATCAACGGTTCATTATATCTTTTTGACGAAGGTGTCCTGAAGCTCAACAAAGCATTTGGTCTGGAAGCCAATATGAAACAGACTTTTGAGCCGGGTGAAGGAATGGTGGGGCAGGCTTTTATGAATGCTAAAACACAGGTGTACAATAATCTTCATGAAGATGATTTTGTAGTAACCTTTGCGAGCAGTACCATTAAGATCTATGGCATCATTCTGATACCTGTTTTTGCAGACGGCCATGCCATAGGAGTCCTGGAATTAGGATCTACCTCTAATTTTGAAGAAGACAGAATCAGCTATTTTGAAGAGTGCTGCATCAATATAGGAATAGCCCTGAATGCGGCAAAAGGAAGAGAAAAAGAACAGCAGCTGCTGGAAGAAACCCAGGCACAGTCTGAAGAATTACAGGTACAGCATTCTGAGCTTGAAAACCTCAATACTGAACTGGAAGCACAAACGCAGAAGCTTCAGGCTTCAGAAGAAGAATTGAAGGTACAGCAGGAAGAGCTGATGCAGGCCAATGCCGAATTGGAGGAACGCTCACGATTGCTCGAAGAAAAGAATCATTTAATTGCTGAACGTAATAATGAGATTCAGAAAAAAGTAGAGGAACTGGCACTCAGCACCAAATACAAGTCTGAATTTTTAGCCAATATGTCTCATGAACTTCGTACACCGCTTAATTCAATCCTTCTGTTATCGCGGTTAATGGCAGAAAATCCGGATGAAAACCTTAACGAAGACCAGGTGGAATCTGCTAAAGTTATTCAAAGTTCAGGAACAAGCTTATTAACATTAATAGATGAGATTCTTGACCTGGCCAAAATAGAATCCGGTAAAATGACTCTGGAATATCAGGAAGTGGTTATTGAAGAAATTGTAAAAGATCTGAAGAGCCTGTTTAATCCTGTATTTCAGGAAAAAGCCCTTCCTTTCAATATCGAAATTGATTCGGACGTGAAGCCCGTTATTGAAAGCGACCGCCTCCGCATAGATCAGGTATTAAGAAACCTGCTGTCCAATGCTTTAAAGTTTACAACAAAAGGAAGCATCAGTTTATTGATTAAAAAACATTCTGAAAAACCTGATTTTATTATATTTTCAGTAAAAGATACCGGTGTCGGAATAGCTGAGGATAAGCAGAAAATTATCTTTGAAGCATTTCAGCAGGCTGACGGATCTACAAAAAGAAAATTTGGAGGTACAGGTCTGGGACTTTCAATAAGCCGTGAAATTGCAAGACTTTTAGGAGGTGAGCTTGTTCTGGAAAGTGAACTCAATAAAGGAAGTGAATTCAGCTTTATTATTCCTGTACATCAGGTAACTGAAATTGTTCATTCCGAAACGGATCAGGATCTGGTGGAAATTATACGGGAAGATGTTGAAGAAATTCAGAATATCCTTGATGAAGGAGAAACTGTTAAAACGAACACATTGGAAATTCCTGAAGATGTGGAGGACGACAGAGAGAATATTCAGAAAGGGGACAAAATCATCCTTATCATTGAAGATGATACCAATTTTGCAAAAGCTCTATTGAAATATGCCCGCTTACAGAACTATAAAGGGGTAGTGGTCGTAAGAGGAGATTATGGTCTTTCGGCGGCTCAGAAATATCATCCTCACGCCATTTTACTGGATATTCAGCTTCCTGTAAAAGATGGCTGGGAAGTCATGGACGAGTTGAAGTCTGATCCTCAGGTAAAACACATTCCGGTACATATGATGTCTGCGCTGCATGTGAAAAAAGAAAGCCTGTTGAAAGGAGCGGTAGACTTTATCAATAAGCCTGTGGCTCTGGATAAAATGACGGATGTATTCAGGAAAATTGAAGAGGCATTACAAAAAGGGCCTCAAAAAGTTTTAATTGTTGAAGAAAATGCCAAACATGCCAGCGCATTGTCTTATTTCCTGAGTAATTTTAATATTTCCTTATCAGTGGAACATAATGTGGAGGATAGTGTAAAAGCACTTACTTCAGACCTTGTCGACTGTGTAATTCTGGATATCGGAAGCACGAAAGCCAATGATTATCACGTCATAGAATCAATCAAAAGCTATGAGGGACTGGAAAATCTACCGATCATTATTTTTACGGAACATCATTTATCCAAAGAAGAAGAACTGAAAATAAAGCAATATGCAGATTCTATTGTCGTAAAAACTGCACATTCCTATCAAAGAGTTTTAGATGAGGTTGGTTTATTCTTACATTTGGTGGAAGAAAAAAACAGTTCGGCCGAAGGTAATACAGGCAGAATGCTGGGTTCTTTAACAGAAGTGCTGAGTGGTAAAAAAGTACTCATTACTGATGATGATGTCCGCAATATTTTTTCTTTAACCAAAGCACTGGAAAAATATAAAGTTGAGGTCATTGTAGCGATGGATGGAAAACATGCTTTGGAGCAAATCAGCCACAATCCGGATGTAGATGTTATTCTGATGGATATGATGATGCCGGAAATGGATGGCTATGAAACAATTAAGGAAATAAGAAAAATGCCGGCATTTAAAAGACTGCCTATTATAGCTATTACCGCTAAATCAATGATTGGAGAAAGGGAGAAATGTATTACAGCAGGAGCTTCAGACTATATTTCAAAACCTGTCGATATAGATCAGCTATTATCACTCCTTCGTGTTTGGTTGTATGAAAGTTAAACAGATAAAATTCTGATGAATAAGAAAATTTTAATCGTGGATGATGACCCACGCAATATATTTGCTTTAAAACTAACTCTTAAAGCCCGTGGATACACAGTAGAATCATGTACAATGGCACAGGATGCCCTGGAAATGATGAAGTCTGATCCTCTGTTTTCCGTTGTTCTTATGGACATGATGATGCCTGGCATAGACGGATATGAAGCTGTAAAAATGATAAGGGATACTCAGGAAATCAAACATGTTCCGGTGATTGCTGTCACCGCACAGGCAATGCCCGAAGACCGCCAGAAATGTCTGGAAGCCGGAGCTGATGATTACGTAACAAAACCCATTGATGTGGATCTTTTAATAACGGCAATAGAAAAACTTTCATAGATGCTGGAACCAAGTATCATAAAAGATGAAGAAGTAGAATATCTCATTAGAGATGTGTATGACAGGTATGGCTATGACTTTTCAGGTTATAGCAGGGCTTCATTTAAAAGAAGAGTTAACCGTATATGTCTTTTAGACAGGTTTACCAGTTTTGCAGAGCTCAGATACACTGTGATGAATGATACAGAGTACTTAAAACGTTTTGTAGAAGAAGTTACAGTAAATGTTACGGAAATGTTCCGGGATCCTTCCTTTTTTAAAGCACTGCGGGATAATATATTGCCTCAGTTGGGAACCTATCCGCTCATCAGGGTCTGGATTGCAGGATGTTCAACAGGTGAAGAAGCATATTCTATAGCCATTCTGCTGAAAGAAGCCGGTCTTTACAGTAAGTCTCTGATTTATGGAACCGATTTGAACCCCGCTGTTCTTGAAACAGCCAGAGCAGGTATTTTCCCTTTGCAGCAGATGAAACTGTATTCGGAAAATTACATGCTTTCAGGCGGATTAAAAGACTTTTCGGATTATTATACTGCCAATTATGATAGTGTAAGATTTGATAAAAGCTTACAGGAAAAACTGATTTTATCAACACATAACCTTGTGTCAGACAGCTCTTTCAATAGTTTTCAGCTGATTGTGTGCAGGAATGTACTGATTTATTTCGACAGAGAACTTCAGGAAAGGGTATTCAGACTTTTTGATAACAGCCTGGAAAATTTAGGTTTTCTCGCATTGGGAGCAAAAGAAACTCTTCGGTTTTCTGCTATCGACAAAAATTACCATCAGGTTGAAGATCAGAAAATCTGGAAAAAAATTGATCACCACTAGTAATGAGCGGAATGAAATCACAGACCAATACAGAATTAATCGTTATCGGCGGATCAGCAGGAAGTTTGCAGGTCATCATAGAAATGATCAAAAACCTGGGTAATACCATCCCTGCTCCCATTGTACTGGTGATGCATCGTAAAGCTCAATCGGGAGATATTCTGCGCACTTTACTGCAGCAGTTTACCAGAATACCTGTCATAGAGGTTGAAGATAAAACGGAGGTTGCTGGTAACACCATATATATTGTTCCCGCAGACTATCATTTGTTGTTTGAGAATATGCAATGGATGTCATTGGACAGCTCGGAAAAAATGAATTATTCCCGTCCCTCTATAGATGTTACTTTCAGGTCTGCAGCAGAAATTTATGGGGAAAATCTGATCGGTATCCTTTTATCGGGAGCTAATGCCGATGGAGTAGAAGGCTTAAGTTATATTAAAAAAAATAACGGGCAGGTATGGATTCAGGATCCGGAAACAGCAGAAGTGGAATTTATGCCGAAACATGCCATAGAAGAAATTGAATATGATTTAATTATCACGCCCGCCGGTTTAGCGGATTATATAAAACAATTATAATATTTCAGAATAGAATAATCTACATAATATGAGTAAAAAGAAGATTTTAATTTTTGATGATGAAGCGGCTATCTTAGAAGTGATCACCATCATATTTGAAGAAAACGGATATGATGTCAGAATCTCAGAAACTTCACACGATATCCTTGAGAAAGTGGCAGACTACAAGCCGGATGTTATTCTCATGGATAACTGGATTCCTAAAATAGGAGGGGTAGAAGCTACAAAACTTCTCAAAAGCACCGAAGAATTTAAACATATTCCGGTCATTTATGTTACAGCCAATAATGATATTGTTGCTTTGGCCTCAGAAGCAAAAGCCGATGATTATGTTTCAAAACCTTTTAATCTTGATGATCTGGAAGCAATGGTTGCGAAACATTTGAAAGAACAGGTATAATATCCGGTTACATTAAAAAATAAAAGATCTCTCAGGCTTTTGAGAGATCTTTATTCTTTTTCCAGTGCTCTGATGATCTGTCCCTTTGTTAAAGAGTGGGTATTGACATCATGAATGAGAGAAGCCAATAAAAGGTACAGCTCAGGATTTCCCATGACAGCATCTGAAAATGTTTTCACCAGAATTAATTTTCGGGAAACAATATTTTGTGCAGTAATATACTCACTGCTCACATTGATGTCTATATTCAATTCCTTTTTT
The DNA here is from genome assembly GCF_059587025.1 of Chryseobacterium sp. DZ-32. Classification (NCBI taxonomy): domain Bacteria; kingdom Pseudomonadati; phylum Bacteroidota; class Flavobacteriia; order Flavobacteriales; family Weeksellaceae; genus Chryseobacterium; species Chryseobacterium sp. DZ-32. Next base: position 231,404 of record NZ_JCAIOM010000005.1, on the reverse strand, counting down.
ATAGTTAAACTGAAGTATTTATCAACATAATCTTTATCTCTTACCAAATCTATTGGTTCGGTTTCTATATGATCCATACGCTTATTTTACTCCTGTCTATTTTCCAACAATTATTATACCGTGTTATATCGTAATACCACACAACAATTGATTGGAAAACTTTGATAACCAAAATGATCAGATTATCATTTCTTTTTATTCCAGATTTGGAGAAGATAAAAAACAAAGTATTATACAGGAAATACCCGTTCACCATTGCTCACAGAATCTATTCTATTTGCTTTAATCTTGCTTATGTATGAGGTAGATTTAGTATATTTGTAAACTATTTAATAGAAATGAATTACACGCTTATTAAAGATTATATAGACCTGCTGGAAGAGTTTGAAACAGAAGTCAGTAATAGCCCGGAGTCTTATCCGGTGACTATTCAGGGCTTTAAAGCATGGATTTCTGGTAAAGGGAATATTGAAGCACATCATCCTGAAGAGCCCTACTGGGAAGGCAAGGAGAATGGAAGAACGCCGGAGAGTGCCATCAGTACATTACTTGTTCATCTTAACCGGTATGCAAAAACCTATTCAAAGTCTGCCATCTCACATTCTGAATTTTCGACTCAGGAAGATTTTATTTATCTGATTAATCTTAAAGCTTTTGGGGAAATGTCAAAAATGGCGCTTATCAAAAAAAATATCCATGATAAGCCGGTGGGAATGCTTATTATCGCAAGACTTTTGCGTCAGGGACTTATAGAACAGACAGATTCTGATTTAGATAAACGCAGTAAATTAATCCGTATTACCGAAAGAGGATTACAGGTTCTGGAAAACCAGATGGAAAAGATCAGGCAGGCTACCAATATCGTTGCCGGAAATCTCAACCATTACGAGAAGATGGAACTGATCCGTATTCTTAATAAACTGGATCGCTTTCATTATCCTATTTTTTCACGGAATATCAATCCTGATGAGCTGATCAATACGGTGTATGATGAGTATGTATTTAAGGGTTCTTAATATTTAAAAATGATAATTAACCGAACCTTATTTTTATAATTAATTCCTTCAAAATTACCGGATCTGATGTGTGATTTGCAGGAAAATAAAGACTAAACAGACTGCAGGATGACTAATATATTTGAAAATTATCTGTCCTCAACAGGAGGGTTATCACCCGATGAAGTCAACTTTTCTTCACAGTTCTTCAAACCGGTTCACTTAAAAAAAGGTGATTTTTTTATTCATGAAGATGAAATCTGCCGTTATATCGGATTTATTGCCAGTGGCGCTGTAAAAGCATATGCTACCGATCAAGAAGGTAAGGAAAATATAACCTGCTTCAAGTTTGAAAATGAATTTGTCACCTCATTTCCCGGGTTTATAGCGCAGGAGAAATCCGGAAAAAGCTTCAGGGCTTTAGAAGACAGCATAATCTATAGAATAAGTTATCCAGACTATCAGCAGCTGCTGGAAAAGGTGGCTGCTCTGAACGGAGTTATAAAATCGGTGATTGAACAGGAGTATATTCAAAAGGAACGTTATCTTCTGAATTACAATAATAAATCCGCTGTAGACAAATACCGTCATGTCTTATTTGATGAACCGATGCTCGTAAAACGGATATCGACACAGGATCTGGCTTCATATCTTGGAATCACACAGCGATCGCTTACCAGGGCGAAGGGACAAATCCACAGACCCGGCATATTATAGGACAAATGTCCTTATGCCATACTGATCAGCAATGTAGATTTGCAGAAAAAAAATTATGCTACGTCAAATTGCTCCTGAAGTATTCCATATTCCACTCATGCCGCGAAACAGTATCAATTGCTATATTATGGAAGGTGTTCTGGTAGACTCGGGAATACGAAGTTCGTACACAACCATAAAGAAAGTCCTACGGAAATTCCCTGTTCATCAACATGTACTAACCCATGCCCATGCAGACCACCAGGGCTGCAGCGATCATATATGTGCAGAGTTCAACATACCCCTGCTCTGCCATCCCAATGAAGTTTTCAGGACTGAAACAGGTCTCGTAACCAACGACTATCCGGCTCCGCAGCATTGGCTGGCAAAGCTTCAGCAAAAATACTGGGCAGGTCAGGGACATAAAGTAGGGCAGACCATCGTTGAAAACGATAAAATCGGAAATTTTCAGGTAATAGAAACCCCAGGACATGCGGGAGGTCATATTTCCTTGTTCCGTGAGCAGGATGGATTACTGATCATTGGGGATGCCGCTACCAATATGAACCTGCTTACGACAGTGCCGGGACTTCGGCTTCCTCCCAATATGTTCACCACAGATCAGCAGCGCAATATCAAATCGCTTCAGAAACTGGCAGAATTGAATCCGGCTACTATCTGCTTTGGCCACGGACCGGTCTTACGAAATACAGATCGACAGTTTGAGAAATTTGTAAAGACTTTAAAAAATGATCAGGGTTAAATGGTTTAAAGAAAACCGTTTAACTTTTCTACCACATTAGCCCAAAGCCTGTCTTTCATATTTTTTTTGAAAAAACCGAAATGATCAATTTTTTTCAATCCTAATTCCGAAGGAACTAATTTTGTGAAGGTGATCTCTTTTTTACTGTCAATATGCTGCCAGTACGTTTCTGTGTTTTTCTGGCTTGAAATAGTATCATCGGTAGTCCAGAATAAATGAATGGGGAATGTATAATTCTTGAAATGCCCTACAGGTACATTTGTACCATAAAATTGAGCATCGAAAAAATAATCTTTCTTTTCAAGCCAGGTACGCCATTCAAACACTACATTCCTGGGTAGGTTTTCCATTAATCCAAAGGTTTTGGCTTTCACATAGCCAGTCATGAAAACACTTATCGGCGCAAAAATGTAAAAATAGAAATAAGCCTTCATCCTGTAATAAGGCGGCATATTCCTGTAATAACCTGCTGATACCGCAAAATTGACCATTCCTTTTACATTCTCCAGGTTTTTCATAAATCCTATTTGCTGTCCGCCGGCACTGTGCCCAACAATCATAAACGGAAGATCAGGAAATCTGTTATTCAGAAAATTTTTGATGGCGGGCATATCTTTTACTCCATAATCTGAAAAAGTAAACTCGCAGGATCTCAGATTGCAGGAAGAAGAATCTCCGCTTCCTCTGTAGTCCCAAAGACAGCACAGAAAATCATGTTCAGCAAGATAGGTGAGGAAAGACAGATAAAATTCTTTTCTAGTTGCGGTGCCGCAGTTAAACTGGATCACTGCCTTCGGATGCTCCGGAATAAGAAGAATGCCTTTAAGCTTTACACCGTCTTCACATACTGTTTCAAAATTTTCCGTTTTCATGTTTCAATTTAACTTAAAAAATTAATGATACGTTATAAATTAAACTGTATCCCTTTTCTCTGTTAAATTTAATAAATCCCCTGATTCCTTTATCATATTTAACTATGCAGTACCAGGTTTCTGTATCATGATTTTGAAAGTTATCCAGCTTTTATTCAGGTGTATATTTCATTACAATATAATTACTGGGATCTTTGGCAGAGGTATTTTTTACTTCCAAAAATCCTGTTTTTCTGTATAAATTGTACGCTTTGTCATTTCCGGGTGTAACTTCCAGGAAAATTTCAATATCATTAAACTGTCTGCCTGCTTCATGAATAACAGCTTCAATCAATCCCTGACCAATATTCTTTCCCTGGAACACTCTTTTTACATACATCTGGTAAAGGGTACCTGAGTTTTCGTTACTTTTAACAAAAGCACAGATTCCTATAAGCAGATCATCTGCGAATGCACCCACTACAAATTTTCCAAAAGTCTGTTCTTCAATGTCGTTTTCCATCTGAAATTTTTCAATTTTCCGGGCTTCCTGATAGGTTGCGCAAAATGACCCAGGAAACTGTTCCAGACTTTCCAGACGGATTGCCCGATATGCCTTACTTTCTTCAGGAAGAAGTTTGCGATAGCTGATATTATTCATGCTGATAAGATTTTTCATATGATCAATATACAAATATGGAGATAATTTTGTTTGTCAAAATAATTTATCAAAAATTATAAAACAACCTTATCTGCTTGTAACAAATATCGTTTCAGGTAGTCTTATTAAAATAAAGCATATACTTTTTGACAGAAAGTTCATAAAAGCAGTCTTTAAATGGTAAAAAGTGTTTGTTTAAATGAGAAATATTACAATATTTTATCTGAATGTTACATTTTTGCGAAATAACCTGTTTATTTCACAATGAACATGATAATTTATGTATATTTATAACACTGATTGGGGAATAATATTAGAATAACGATAGAAAATTATCAACTTATTTTTAAGTAAGTGAATAGGTAGATATGTAGATATACAGGGAAAAGTGGTGCTGATGGGAAAAATTAATGTAATCATTTTTAAAAATAAAACGATCCGCTCAAAGGCTATCAAAGAGATAATAGCCTTTACAATCTTCGTGGGGCTGCTTCTGGTTATGTTTTCATGTCATAAGGAAACTGATAATACAGACCGGGAAAATTTTGATATATCCCTGTTGACCCAAAGCTCTGAGCTTCAGCTGTCTGGTGAATATGAGGCTTTTGTTAAGCTTAATAAAGAATACCTGAAGAAAGCGGCAAAAATAAAATATACAGCAGGAAAAGGTCTCTGCTATCTGAATATGGCAGGCGTAAATGTTTCTGCAGGAAATTATGAAAAAGCCCGTTTTTTTTTCAATAAAGCAGAAAAAGATCTGATTAATTCAGGAAATGCTTACCATAAAGCAGTATTCTATGATGATTACAGTCTCTATTATTCTCATCTTAAATTAAACGATAAGGCTATAGAATGCAACAACAAGGCATTTTATTATCTCAAACAGGCTGGAAAAACAAAGCTTAGCCAAAAACTTCTACCCAGACTTTATGTAAACAAAGGAATTTATTATGCATGGAAAGGATGGCTGGGAACTTCTCTGAAATGCTTTACAAAAGCAAATGTGTTGGAAAATTCGGCGTACACCAATTGTATGGTGGCACAATACTATTTATTTACTCATAAACCTGATTCTGCCGGTATATACATCAGCAAAGCAGATGAAAAAATGATCAGTCAGAAAACTACAGATGTGGAATCTCTTTGGGTGTATTATACAATGGGATACTACTATAATGAAATTGAAAATAGCGAACAGGCTGAAAAAGCACTAAAAAAAGCACTGGAAATCAATATTAAGACAAGACGGACCTATTCTTCACATATCAAAGAAGTTTATAAATCACTTGCAGAATTATATAAGAAAAAAAATGACGGAGGGAAGGCCTATTTTTATCTGAAGAAATATATGGAGGAGGAGGGAAGATTTGATGCAGAACGATTTGCCGTCATGAATAAAGCTACCGAAGATTTTATTTCGGAAATGAAGCAGGAATCGGACTGGCATAAAAACGATCTTCCGTTGTTTATTGCATTGTCTATCACAGTACTTACTGTTTCAGGAGTATATGTACGGAAAATGATTAACAGATTACAAAAGAAGAAGAATACTTTAAAAGAACAAACCGACGCACTTAAAAATCACGTTCAGACAAAACAGCTTCAGGAGGTGACTGAACTTGCTAAAAGAAATGATTCTTCTTTCCTGCTGAAATTTAAAGAGCTCTTTCCTGAATTTATTAAATCGCTGCTGGCGATCAATCCGGATCTTGAAAATTCAGAACTGGCTTTCTGTGCAATGCTGAAATTACGTTTTTCATCCAAAGAGATTGCAGATTATACTTTTGTACAGCATAAATCTGTTCAACAAAAGAAATACAGGATCAGAAAAAGACTGAATATTCCCGGAGAAACAGATATTTACGATTTTTTTGATAACCTGGCAGAATAAAGAAATACATCACAATAAAAGCAGAATGATTCTGTTTTATGAAAAGATTTATTGTTGATCTCAGCAGAAATAACCATTGAGAATTTTAAAATTATACAGACTGTTTTTTCTCTGGAGAAATCATTATTTAATCATAATATATACATGAATTTAGCTTAATTAGAGAGACATATGATGCGTATTTTTCTTTTTGTGTTACTTTTTGTTTTAGTTTCGTGCCATTCCCATTCAAAGAAAGAGGCTGAAAAGAAATTTGACGTTGCTTTATTGAAACAGAATGAAAAGTTCAGACTTGGTGGAGAATATGATTCACTCATTAGTCTTAATAAAAAATATTACAAACAGGCTGATAAAATGAATTATCCGGATGGGAAGGCACTGTGCTATATCAATCTGGCAGAACTTAATATATCGCTTGAAAACTTCCAGAAGGCGCAGATTCTTTTTGATAATGCAAAGGAAATTCTGGATGATTCGGAAGACAACCTGCACAAAGCAAGATTTTACAACGTGTATGGCCGCTTCAATGTAGAGCTCCGAAGGCTTGATAAAGCTTTTCAGTATAATAATGAAGCAATGAGTCTTATCAGGAAAAGTGATCATTCCCCACTTAAAGACGATATCCTTTTCAGTATTTATTTCAGACAGGCTATTTATCTTGTTCAAAAAAAGCAATACCAAAAAGCACTCGGGTATTTCCATAAAGCAAAACGGCTGGACGATACCGGTCTTGCAGATTGTGCAATAAGCGATTATGTCTATATGCATAAAGACAAAGATTCTGCATATAAGTATATAACCATTGCTTATAATAAAGCCAATCTAAGAGGTAAAGAAGATGGAATAGCCCTCTATGCCAATACCATTTTGGGGGAATATTTTCTTTATGATAAACAATATGATAAGGCGGAACAGGCTCTGATTAAAGCATTGAAAATCAATAATAAAACAAAACGTATCTATGTTTATTATGGTAAGTATATCTATAACGATCTCAGAATGTTATATGAACGTACCGGAGATAAAGAGAAGGCCTATTTTTATTTGAAAGCCTATACAGAGGCTTTCGACAGAACCAACACCTCTTTGCTGGCTACCATTAATCAGGATATGGAGTCTTTTATTACAGTCAGCCAACAGGATGCGGATCAGCATAAAAGCAAAATATACTGGATTGTTTCCCTGTCGTTTTTGGGGCTTTGCCTGCTGGGGGTATATGCCTGGAGAATTAGTATTGCCTTGAGAAAACGAAAAAAAATTCTTGCCCGGGAAGCTGAAAATCTGAAAATAAGAATGAATGACAATAAGCAGGAGGAAATTATAGAACTTGGTAAAAAGAATGATCCTGAGTTTCTGGATCGTTTTAAAGAAACTTACCCTGAATTTATCGCTCAGCTTTTTATGATTAACCCCAACCTTGAAAATTCCGAACTGGTTTTCTGTGCGATGCTTAAATTACATTTTTCTTCTAAAGAAATAGCAAACTATACGATGGTTCAGCATAGAAGTATTCAGCAGAAAAAATACAGGATCAGAAAAAAATTGAATATTCCCGGGGAAACAGATATTTATCATTTCTTTGACACCTTACAATAATCAAAAAAAAACTGTCTGATTCATCAGGTCAGACAGTACTCGAAATATTCTCTTTTCACCACCCGGTCTTTTTTTAGTGGTCTCAGTGCTCAAATATGAAAATTTTTGACGGAAACATGAAAAAATACGATACTACACGGATACTACATGTTATATTTTGATTTTAAATATCTGATATTTAAATAATTATGATATTTTCTTAATTTGTTAATCCTTTTATGAAAAATAGCAGTAGTTCTTTGGACGTTTCTCCTTTTTTATACTGTATTTCTGATTATTTCTCTTTTTTACTTCTTCTTTTTTAGTTGATTTTCAATATGTTTTTTCATCCGTTTTTTAGCTTGGAATTGTATTCATCCTTACTTATAAAAACAGAATTTAGCAAGATAAAATTGAGTGTAAAATGTAATTGGCTGATAATTAATTAATTGTAAATGCTGTTGTATACGAGTAGTATCATTTATTTTTGTTTTTTATTGGGAATATACAAGTTTTGTGAAGCGATTTGTTGTGAATTTTTCATCATTGATTTGATTTTATTGAACTTATGATAATACTTGAGTGGATTTATCAGAATCCAAAATGATCTTTTGATAAAAAATGAGCTACCTAGAATCATACAACCAAAGTAATTTTAAATAAATCTATGAAAAAAAGAATTTTATTCGTTTGTGCATTAGCATCTTGTTTTACAGTTTTCAATGCTCAGAGGTGGGAAGCTGTCTCTCAGAAAACTTCACAGATAAGAGAAGGAGTAGAAGTACAACATTCTTATAGAGTGGATCTGAAATCTCTTCGCGAAATGCTGAAAAATGCTGAAGAAACCGGGAAAGGAGCAACGCCGGTTATTATTTCTTTACCCACGGTTGAAGGAAAGATTGAAAAGTTTGCTGTTTATAGCAATCCTGTACTTGATAAATCCCTGGCCGAAAGATATCAGCTTGGGTCATATGTAGGAGTGGGCGTAGATGATCCGTCTAAATATTTGAGATTCAGTACCTCTCCCTATGATATGCAGTCTATGATCATTAAAAATGGTATATTTCAGTTTATAGAACCAATAAGTGCTGATAAACAGACTTACGGTGTATTCTATAAATCAAAGAATGAAGGAGAACACGGCTTTAAATGTGATACAGGAGAACATGATTTTAAGAGTATTAATAAATTGGTAGAGAATGGTAAAAAAATGCTTTCCGGAGTGGGGATTGCCAGCAGACCTACCAATACAAAATACAGAGATTTTAGAATGGCATTGTCCGTTACAGGAGAATACAGCCAATATCAGTTAACAGCGGCAGGAACTCCGGCCAATGCGACCGACGACGTAAAAAAAGGTGTTGTACTGGCCGCCATGAATAATACGATGACCCGCATAAACGGAGTTTTTGAACGTGATTTCGGAGCTCATCTGACCGTTCAGAATCTTCCGGATATCATCTATCTTGATCCGGCTACAGATCCTTATTCTAATAATTTAAATTTACAGTTGCAACAGACCCTTACTTCTGTAGTAGGAAATGCCAACTATGATATCGGCCATGTTCTTAATCAGAATGCTGAGAGAAGCGGAAACGCAGGAGGAATCGGAATTGTCTGCATCGATCCGGCAACCAATACTGAAATAAAAAAAGGTTCTGCTTTCACCCAGGGGCCTGTTCCGGTGGGGGAAGTTTTTGATTTTACGGCAGCCCATGAGATGGGACATCAGTTGGGAGCTAACCACACATTTTCAAATACTTCAGTCACAGATGCCAATCAGGGTGCCAATGTAGAGCCTGGAGGAGGGACTACTATTATGGGCTATGCCGGGATTACCTATGATAATGTTCAAGCTAATGCTGACGGATATTTTCATTATAAATCCATTGATCAGGTATTAACTAATTTAGAAAGTAAAGTTAATTGCGGAGCCTCTCAAAATATTATCAACAATACTGCTCCAGCCATTAATCCTTTAGCTGCTTATAGTATTCCTAAAGGAACTGCTTATTATCTTGAAGCTTCAGCTACAGATGCTGAAAATGATTCTGTGAACTATTCCTGGGAACAGAATGACAGTACAGATGAATTTTCTACCATTTCCGGCGACAGCGGATGGGGATACAATCCAAAAGGAGCTTTGGCAAGATCAGTTCCCGGAACAGCAAACGGAAGAAGGTATTTTCCCAACTTTGCAAGTGTGATGAATGGAATCCTGACAGACAAACAGAGATGGGAAACAGTATCATATATCCCGCGCACATTGAACTATGCGGTAACGGTACGGGATCTGAACGCTCAGCGTCCTATGGTTTCAAGCTCAACAACCACAGTGACTGTAGGGAATGACGGGCCATTCAAATTCAACGGACTGACCACATCTTCAGTATTGTATAATGATGCACTAAACACTATCTATTGGGAGGTTGCCAATACAAATGCAGCCCCTTATAATACAGCGAGCGTGAAAATAGATTATACTACAGATAACGGTGCAACCTGGACAAATCTTGTAGCTTCAACTCCAAACATCGGAAGCTATAGTGTACAAATGCCGGGTAATATAAGCGGAGCAGTAAAATTAAGAGTGTCAGCTATAGGGAATATCTTTTATGCAGTATCTCCTGCTGTTACTGTGGGAAGTGCACCTACTTCGACTGCATCAGCGCCTACAGGAGTTTCCACGATAGATACTGAGGTTTTTAAAACAACAGCAAGGGTATCCTGGAATAGTGTTCCCGGAGCTGCTTACTCTGTTAATTACAGAAAAGCAGGAACGGCCAGCTGGTCTAATGTTGCTAGCCAGGCAAATTCTGTAGTTCTGAATAATTTAGAAGATGAAACCAATTACGAAGTTCAGGTAGCAGCTGTGGTAAATTCAGTTCCCGGAACTTTCTCTAATAATTATACATTTAAAACAAAAGGATTAAAGACTGGAGTTGATTACTGCCTTTTAAATTCAGGTTCACCTTATGTAGGAGCCATCTTAAAAGTTACCGTTGCGAATCTTGATTATAGTGATCTTACAGCAAAATCCTATAAAGATTTAAGCGAAGATCTTACTAAAATTGTTAACTTGACACAAGGCAGTAGCTATACGCTTACACCTAGAATAGGGAATCTGTTGCAAAACGGACTTCCGGTAAATGTATCTGCCTGGATTGATTACAATAGAAACGGAGTATTTGAATCTACAGAAAGGGTAGGACAGACTTCAGCGACAGCAAATGCAGGTAATATAGGATTACCAGGTTTTAACTTCACCGTTCCTGCTACCACTTACTCCGGAGATAAGACATTAAGAATGAGAGTCGTTGGTAAATTCGCAACGAGTGCCTTGAATAGCGTATGTGGTGAGTTGGCAAGCCAGGCTGGAGGTATTATGGATCTTCCTGTGAAAATTACTGCGAGTACACTTGCTGTGAGAGAAACGGTAGATACAAAATCATCAGAGGTTTCTGTTTATCCTAATCCTGCAGATACATTTGTAGAAGTGAAAAACCTTAAAGGTAAAGGTGACTATAAAATCTACAGTGCAGATGGAAGACTGGTTCAGGAAGGTAAGATTGATGGAAAAATCAATGTAGCTTCTCTGATCAAAGGAATGTATGTAATGACAATAAAAGATGACAAAAATACATATAACACAAAATTGATCAAGAAATAACATAAATGAATCTCCGTACCAGGATCTAAAAGCGGAGAGAAAAAGAATTTATTAAACCTAAAAAGGCTGTCTCTGGATGAGGCAGCCTTTTGTTTTGCTTATGAAGTCAGGTGGCCGTTGAAAAAATCAAGCATGGCGGTTAATGATTTGTCAGAATGCATCCGTTCTCCGTTTTCAAGGGATTCCTTTGTGGCTCCGGCGGCTCTCTTACGCATGTTATTTTCGTAGGCGGAAATAGCTTCCTTTACAGTAGTATAATTATTACCTGTTAAATGCTCGCTCAGTTCCAGGGCATCCAGCATCGCCATATTGGCACCTTCTCCTGCAAAAGGAGGCATCACATGTGCTGCGTCACCAATCAGAGTCAGGTTAGGCTGTGTTTCCCAGGTCTGATCCAAGGGCATAGAGTAAATCAGACGTGGAATAAAAGGAGTCATTGCATTTTCAAACAATTCTTCCCAGATAGAAGCCCATTCGGAATATTCTGTTTTGAACCATTTCAGCATCTGTGCCTGATCAGAGAAATCAAGACCGCTGGTGGCAGGCCAGTTTTCATCAGCTTTAAAGCTTGCATAAAATCCGAGATCCCCATTGCCTTTTTGCCCCATTAAAATATTTTGAGAATTTCCGAATGCCATTATTTTTCCACCTTTAATCAATGCATCAATCTGAGGTGCATTTTCTTTTGAAACATTTCCTTCCAGCATAATGATTCCGGAGTAAACAGGTTTATGGGTATGGAGATACGGACGGATTTTAGAATTGGCACCATCTGAAGCAATCACAATATCAGCATACACTGATTTCCCGTTTTTAAAATGCAGCAGCCATCCTTCATTCTGGCGTTCCATAGAAAGAAAATGACTGTTCCAGATTACCGTTTCAGGATGCAAAGATTCTAACAGCATATTTCGTAACGGGCCGCGGTCTATTTCAGGGCGGAAATGTTCATGATCAAAATCCTCTTCAGGTTTCGTCTCGTGATCATTAAAAAATATTTCTGCCTTTTCATTCATGATCAGCGTTCTGTCTGCGCCGGGACGGAAAGCCTGTTTAAACTCTTCCAGAAGTTCCGCTTTACGGATGGCTGCCAAACCTGAATCTTCATGCATATCGAGTGGAGAACCCTGTACGCGTGCATTTTTGTTGAAGTCTCTTTCATATACTTTTACATCTGCGCCTTTCAATTGTAAAAGTCTTGCCAGTGTAAGTCCTGCCGGACCGCCACCAACGATTGCTATTGATTTATTGTCTATCAGCATTGTTGATTTAAATTTTACATGGCAAATTTATCTTCCTTTCAACACGGATAATAGTACAAATCGGTCGTTTTCATTTTTGGATAATTCTTTGGGAGCAACCCCGGAAAACTTCTTTACTTCTTTGATGAAATGGTTCTGGTCTGTATAATTGAGTTCCGGGAAAAGCCTCCCTTGGGCAATATGTTCCAATGATGCTCTGAAACGCAAAATAGTAGAGTAGGCTTTTAATGACAGGCCAAGTTGTTTGGTAAAGTACCGGTTAATTTGTCTGCTGCTCCAGCCTGTTTTTTCAGAAAGTTCCTGCACGCTCATTTCTCCTTTTGAGGTATATACCAGCTCAAAAAGTTTCCGTTTTCTTTCATCTACTTTCAGTGGGAGCAGTTCTTTTATTTTTTGGGTTGCTTTCGTACAGCAATGGCTGAAATCCTTTATATCATCAGCTTTAAAATTCCAGAAATCAGGAGAAAGCTCTTTTCCGATATTCAATAAATCAGCAATGGAGGTATTCAGAATGTATTCAACTGCAAGAGGTTTGAAGCTTACAACAAAAGCGTTCGTATGCGGAGCAATAAATCTTTGTTCAGGATAAGTTTCCAATCCGAGAAGGGTAATATGAAAAGATTCTGAAGCCGACTGTGAGAAAAATAAATCAATTCTTCCGTCAGGAATAATCACAACCTCTTTAGCTTCATCCGAAAGATTCTGAAAAGTGCCCAGATTTTCAACGAAATCTGCAATCTCTTTATCAGGTTCTATGAAAACGTAAGTGAAGTCATTCTCCATAGTAATGCCTTGTGTTTTTTAAAGAAGAAAATTACAAAATACATCTGATCTATTAAAAAAGAATATAGTTTATTTTAATAGGTTATAAATGCTATTTTTGTCAGGAGAGATTTAAAAACAAATATGCTGCAGCTTTTACTTTATGGACAAATCATCACTTAACACCTATTTCCATTCTTTATTCAGTATCCAAGCTGAAGTAGTTGAAAAAATTACTGAAAAATTCAGTCATTTTGAGGTAAAAGCAAATACTGTTTTGCTGGATAAAGATACGATCAGTACCAAAACCTACTTCCTGGAAAAAGGCTATGTGCGGTCTTATATCCTGAATGAAGATAATGAGGAGATTACCACCAATATTTATACAGCTCCCTGCTTCGTTAATGATTTTCTGTCCTTTTTCAGACAGCAGCCTACCAAAGAAATATATCAGACGATCACCGAATGTGTCTTTTGGGAGACCGGATTGGAAAATGTCCAGCATAATTTTCATAATATTCCTGAATTCAGAGAGTTCAGCAGGCTTCTTTTTGTTCTTAATTATTATACGATCCATGACCGGCTCATCGAAATGGCGAGTCAGAAGGCTTCCACGAGATATTTTAACCTGATGAAAAAAGATCCGGATATTTTTCAACATGTTCCTTTGAAGGTGATTGCTTCTTACCTTGGTATCAAGGACAGTTCCCTGAGCAGGATCAGAAGGGATATTCATAAATTGTAATTTCTTTTCATTTGTCAAGTGATAGTTCAGGAATCATCGCTCATCTTTGCTTAAAAATAATTTCATGAACAAAAAACATATTGTTGTAGTAGGATTAGGTGGTGTAGGCGGTTATTTTGGATTTAAAATAAATCAGAATAATGAAACCACGGAAAAATATACCATTTCTTTTGTTGCCCGTGGAGAAACGTATGAGAAAGTGAAAGAAAACGGCTTGACTTTATTATCTCCCGAGCATTCTGATTCACAGACCCGTCCTGATGATATCGTGCAGAATATCAGTGAGATCAAAAATCCTGACCTGGTTTTGATCTGTGTAAAAGAGTACGATCTTGAAAATGTCTGTAAACAGTTGCAGGAAGTTATTAATAAAGATACTGTATTGCTTCCGATGATGAACGGAGCAGATATTTATGACAGAATCCGTAAAATAATTCCGGAACACACTATTCTTCCAACCTGTATCTACGTAGCTTCCCATATTAAAGAAAGAGGAGTAGTGGAACATAAAGGAAAAGCCGGAAAAATGATTGTGGGAAGAGATCCTGAGCATTTTTCTGCCCCGGTAGAATGGATTACAGAGCTATTGAGTGAAAGTAAAATCGATTTTGATTTTAAAGATAATTCATTATCAGATATCTGGACGAAATTTATTTTTATTGCCAGCTTCGGATTGGTAACAGCAAAGCATAATTCATCTATTGGAACTGTATGTACCGATGAACAGCAGCAGAAAGAAGCGGCTGAAATTATGAAAGAAATCAAACAGATTGCTGATAAGAAAGGAATCTATCTTCAGGAAGATATCATCGCTAAAACATTTGAAAAAGCCTCAACATTTCCTTTTGAGACTCCAACTTCCTTACAGCTTGATATTAATTCCGGAAAAAAGGATAATGAGCTGGAATTGTTTGCAGGTGCTGTATTGAAATATGGCACTGAAACAGCTGTAGAAACTCCTTTTACTCAAAAAATTTACACTGAGATTAAAGCAAAATAAGTGTAGGTGAAAGCTGATGGGAAAGAAAATATAAGAAGGCGGGCTTTAGCCCGCCTCCATTGAAAATTAAATATAAAAGATAGAAGCTGATTAAGCACTGTGCATGAATTTTTGTCTGTCCAATAGTACTTCTTCCGTTTCCCTGTGATCAGGATCATCCACACAGCAGTCTACAGGGCATACAGCCTTACATTGAGGCTCTTCGTGAAAGCCTTTACATTCCGTACATTTTCCGGATACGATATAATACACTTCATCTGAGACAGCAGGATGTTAAGCCTCAGCATCACCTTTTGTGCCGTCGGGGAATGTAATATGTCCTGAAAGCTTGGTTTTGTCTTTCCAGCGCCAGTCGATAGCACCTTCGTAAATGGCTGAGTTGGGGCATTCAGGTTCACAGGCTCCACAGTTGATACAGGCATCTGTTATTTTTATAGCCATATTGTTTGAATTTAAAGGGTTTAAAAAAGGGATTCCGTCAACGTTGAACGATTCTGAAATCCCTGCTAAACTTAAATGACAGCAGTTTAACACTGTTCTTTGAAAATAAGCAGCATAAAGTGTGCTATTTTTTATTTAAATCATTAATATGCAGTAATTTCTGCCGGTACTTAGTCACTAATGGCAATTTTTTTAGAAGATGCAATGCTGATAAGCTTGTCAAATTTACTGGAATACAGATCCGAAATTTGGGTGGATTGCTCATCCGTAAATAATGATGACCTGACAATCGGAACGCTGAATGGCAATGGCCAGGCACGCAATGATTTGGCTATAGAATCCATGGCGTTAATTCCCTGCATGGCCTGAAGACCATCAGCCCAGCATACCAGCCCTACAGTTTTATCCGTGAGATAAGGCTCGTACCAGTTGGCGGTTACTTCAAGCCAATCCAGACAGTTTTTCATTACTCCCGGAATGCTGCCGTGATAAAGAGGAGCCAGCCAGATATGCAGATCAGCATCAGTAAACATTTGAGCCATACGCTCTACGGCCAAAGGAGTTTTGGTAAGCGTGACATCGAATAAAGGAATGCCGGAATCAGCAAGTGTAAAAATATCAGTTTGAATTCCCAGTATTTTCAGGCGTTCAGAAAAATAATCTGAAATCAGTCCGGAAGTAGATAAAGTTCTTCTTTCCATCGATCCGTTGAATATGATTGCTTTCATTTTTTAATGTTTAAAAATTACTTTGGGTAACCCTATTTCACCATACATCAGTGTTTTCACCAGCGGTTTCAGTAATCCTGCTGCCAATAAATACAATGAAGGATCATGATGAGTACTTGCGCGGACAACCACTTTCTGATTTTTATACTGTTTCAGATCAGCATAGATAAGACGGCGTTTCCATAGATCCAGCAGAACAGTTTCTGCATTGTTTAAATCAGCATAAGAAGCGTAAGGAGACAATTTTTCCATAATCAGCATATAAGCCCAGGGTGGAATAATAGCATCCGTAGAACAGATGATCGCTACTGCTTTTTCATTGTAAACAGAAAAATCCACCGCAGCAATTGATTCTTTAAATTCTTTCTCCTTAACAATCATTCCCATAAAAAGATGTTCTTTGATATCCAGTTCTACAATTTCCGTAGTCGGTTTGTAATCTGAAAGGTCAAGAGCAATAATGCCTGCAGCCTTTGCTTTATTGATAAAATTTTCCTCAGTCATAATTCGTTTACTTTCAGTATTATTTATCTTACTTTTGACAAGGCTTCTTCATATTTTCTTTCAACAGCAGACCAATCCAGTACAGACCAGAAAGCATCCAGATAATCTGCGCGTTTATTTTGATAATTCAGATAATAGGCATGTTCCCAGACATCTATTCCCAGAATCGGAAAACCTCTGTTGGTGGAAAGAATATCCATCATCGGATTATCCTGATTAGGAGTAGAACTGATGGCCAATGAGCCGTTGAATTTTACATACAGCCACACCCATCCTGAACCAAACTGTGACAAACCTGTCTTCTTCATTTCTGCTTTTAGATTGTCAAGGCGCCCGAAAGTAGCTGTGATATCGTCATGAAGCATGCCTTCAGGATTCAGCTTGGGTTGTGGAGAAATAATTTCCCAGAATAAAGAATGGTTATAGTGGCCGCCACCATTATTTCTGACAGCATGACTGTATTCACTTATTCTTTGCAGTAATGAATCAAGGTCGGGATTGGTTTCATTGGTTTGTGCCAGTGCTACATTCAGATTATCTACATAAGCCTGATGATGTTTCTGATGGTGAATGGTCATCGTTTCTTTATCTATAAAAGGAGCCAAAGCATCGTAAGCATAAGGTAACTGGGGTAATGTAAATGGAGTCATTATATTTATTTTTTTGATTAATGTCTCACAAAGGTAGAAATATATTTAAATAAAACAACTTTATGGTTGTTTTATTTATTTTCTGATGAGCAGAAGTAAAATGTTGTAAATCTTTATTTTATCCTTGATTTTATAAGGTTATAGAAAATGACTATATTTGTTGTTGAAAAATAAAACAACCTAAATATTGTCAAATGAAGAAGCCGTCTGCGGATCGTATTCTGATGTTTTTAAAGATGAGAGGTGAGGCTACATCACTTCTTATTGCTGAAGAATTGTCGATCACCAAAGAAGGGGCAAGAAAGCATTTACTGAATCTTGCTCAGGAAGGATTGATCCGGTCTTCGGTGAAGAGCGAAGGGGTTGGGCGTCCATCTACATACTATACTCTTACAGAGAAAGGACTGGCTCAATTTCCGGATACCCATGCAGATGTTACAGTTCAGATTTTGAAATCCGTGAAAAATCTTTTGGGTGAAAATGCATTGGATTTATTAATCAGCGACCGGGAGAAAAATACCCATGAGCGTTATGAAAAAGTACTTTCAAAGGCAGAATCACTGGAACAGCGCCTCGAATCTCTTTCAAAAGTTCGTAGTGATGAAGGCTATATGGCGGAATGGAAAAAAGAAGGGGAAGTGTATTATCTGATTGAAAATCATTGTCCGATATGCGCTGCAGCAACAGAATGCCAGGGTTTCTGCCGCGCGGAGCTATCCAATTTCCAATCCCTGATAGGAAAGGAGTATACAGTGGAAAGAATAGATCATATTATTTCCGGAGGGCAGCGTTGTGTGTATAAAATCAGCCAATAAGTAATCACTTATAATTTATCATTCAAAAATGGCTTTAAAAGCAGTAATATTTGATATGGACGGTGTTCTGGTAGACTCAGAAAAATTCTGGACCCAGGCAGAACTGGATGTATTTTCATCTTATGGAGTGCAGGTTACGGATGATCTTGCGGCACAAACAAAGTATATGACCACTCAGGAAGTAACCGAATTCTGGTATAAAAGATTCCCCTGGGAAAATTTTGATGCCTCTGATCTTGAAAATAAAGTGGTTACAAGAGTAATCGAAATGATACGGACCGAAAACTGTACCATGTCTGGTGTAGAAAAGTTTATTAAAAATCTTAAGAATAAAGACTACAAAATAGGGCTGGCTACCAATGCTCCTTTACGGGTAGCACATGCGGTGCTTGAAAAACTGCAGGTTCATGACCTGTTTGATACCATTCACTCATCAGAGTTTGAAACTCAGGGAAAACCTCATCCTGCCGTATATCTTACTTCTGCAAAAAATCTTGGAGTTTCCCCGGAACACTGTATTGCTATTGAAGACAGTCAGTCAGGATTAAAAGCTGCGAAAGATGCAGGAATGCAGACCATCATTTTCACCAATAATGACGAAAATATAGATTCAAACCTTGCCGATTTTAAAATCCTGGATTTTAATACAGGTTTTCTGCCGTTATTTGGTGAATAGTGAATAGTGAATAGTGAATCCGCTTCGCTGTGAATTTTAACAGGTGTTATAAAAATTGACCATTGACTGCGCAGCAAATTGACCATTGACATTAAAAGTGAATAGTGAATCCGCTTCGCTGTGAATTTTAACAGGTGTTATAAAAATTGACTATTGACTGCGGAGCAAATTGACCATTGACATTAAAAGTGAATGGTGAATCCGCTTCGCTGTGAATTTTAATAGGTGTTATAAAAATTGACTATTGACTGCGTAGCAAATTGACTATTGACATTAAAAGTGAATAGTGAATCCGCTTCGCTGTGAATTTTAACAGGTGTTATAAAAATTGACTATTGACTGCGCAGCAAATTGACCATTGAGGAACCTCCGCATCTCGTATCTCGAACCTCATACCCCGTATCTCAACCTCAATACTTCGTCAACACCTCCATCAGCAACAGAATAGAAACCAGCTTTTTAGACGACTGATACTCAGGATTCAGCTGTTCACGGATTTCTCCCAAAGCTTTGCTTAATTTATTACTTACCGTTTTATTGCTGAGCCCCAGCGCTTCTGCTGTTTCATTAACAGACATATTTTTCCTGATTCTCATATCGTATACCTGCTGTTCCGTTGAGGGAAGCTGGGAAACGACTTCATCAATCATAGTCAATAAAGCACTGATCTCATTTTCTTCAAGGATTTCAAAATACTCGGAATCTGCTATTTCTATTTCATTCGGAATATCAAACTCGTCAATACTCAGCGTAGGAGGCGCTTTTTTGTAGCTGTTATAAAAATCAATAATCCGGTAATGAAGATGACGGAGAAGGTAGCCTTTGGCACTTTCTGTATCATCGGTTTGTATGGCATCCGTATTCTCAAGAATCTTCATCCACAGGTTCTGGAGGATTTCTTCAGAAACTTCCTTATCCCGTGTCCGTACATAAACAAAGCGATACAGACTATCCCAATACCGGTCATACAGCAGCATAAATGCAGGGCGGTCGCCTGATTTTATTTTCTTTAATAATATATAGTCTGTTGGGCTCATATTGTGATACAAAATTACCTAAAGGAAAATTAACTTTTTGTGAACTTTGGGTATGATAAGATTAAATATTTCTGAAAAACAGGCCGAAAATTGAACGTTAATGTTGGGTAAATGTGAAATATGACGAAAATTATTAACAATTTGGTTGTAATGTGAATATAACGTTAAGAATGCCCCGGGGAAGTTTTTCATTTTCACTGTCTTATAGATAGAAGTATCTGTGAATACATGAAAGACCCCTATGAAAAAACTTTTACCATATAAAAATATTGAAGCCTTTGTTTTCAGACTTTGGGAACGGGAAGTTTCGGAAGACTCAATTTCCGAAAAAGAAAATGAACTTTTAAAACAGTGGAAAAATCTTGCAGAAAAAGATCTGGACATTGTTCATCTTAAAGAATCCAGAGAAAGGGTATTGTCCGGACTGGAAAATTACTTTTCTCAAAAAGATATTGTATCTATCCCGTCAACAAAAAGCTTTAGAACACATCTTTATAAAATTGCGGCGGTTATTATTCTGCTTTTAACATTGGGCGGAGTTTTTACCTACTCCTTATTCATTAAGCCAGATGTTTATCTTGCAAAATCCGGAAATAGTATTGTTCGTCTTGAAGACGGATCTGTGGTTACTCTTT
Source organism: Chryseobacterium sp. DZ-32 (assembly GCF_059587025.1). Lineage (NCBI taxonomy): Bacteria > Pseudomonadati > Bacteroidota > Flavobacteriia > Flavobacteriales > Weeksellaceae > Chryseobacterium > Chryseobacterium sp. DZ-32. The sequence goes on along the minus strand of NZ_JCAIOM010000005.1, from coordinate 211,047 downwards.
TACCAGGCGCTGTACTGACTGTAGAGAAATCTTTTCCTGCGTCCACCAGAGTCGTGGATTTAAAAGGCGATGCAATATTCTCTGTGGCAAAATCTAAAAAACATCCATTCATCGTTCGTGCGGATGGTTTTAGTACCAAAGTATTGGGAACGGTATTTAAGATTTCACAGTCAGGTAAGAAAAAAGCGGTTGATCTTTACGAAGGAAAGGTGGCTGTATCCACTCCCGGGGTTCCGGTTTCTTTCCTTAAGCCTAATCAGAAGTGGACCAACTTCGGAGTTGCTCATACTACAGCAGTTATTTCCCTGAAACCTGTAAAAAATTCAGCAGGCAGAATTACGTCAATATTGTCTCTGAGTTTTAACGATGTTCCTTTAAAGGAAGTAGTGACGGTCCTGGAAAGCAATTATCATACAAAGGTTCAATATCCTAAGGAAGCTGAAGATAAAAAAATTACTGCTGATTTTACGGGAGGAACGGTCGGAGAAAATATTGAATCACTGGCTTTCATCCTGGGACTGGAAGTACAGAAAAAAGAAAATACCTATATCCTTAAGAAATAAATCATTATAAAAAATAAATAATCATAATCAAGAGAACACTATTAAGTATGAAAAGTTTGAAATGTGGGATTACCATAGCAGCCTTATTTTTTACTGTAGCCGCAGAAGCTCAGGAGCTGGTTCAGAAAGTAACATTTTCTGTACCTGCCAACAGGCCGTTGATTGAAGTTTTGGAAGAATTTGCCGGAAAAACGGGAATGAGACTGGCATATTCCAAGGTAGACATTAAACAGCTGAAGGTAAAAGGAGTGAAATGTGAAAATACTTCTGTCAACAACTGTCTGAAGGACATTACCAATGGACTTCCTATTATTTACCGACTGCATGGTGATCTTATTTCGATAAAATATGAAAGCTCTACTATTTCCGCATTGGGAAACGGACGAATTTCCGGTAAAATAGTGGATGAAGTAGGAAATCCCGTTACCGGAGCAGAAGTCACTGTAGCTCAGAAAACAGTGGTCACTGATAATAACGGTGACTTTACCATAGATCTTCCTTCCGGAACTTATAATCTGACCATAAAAGCTCCTAAATATAATACGCTGAGAGTTGAAAAATTGTCTGTTATCAATAACGAAACCAGTTCTGTCTCATTTGCTTTAAATAAAGCTTCTGATAAAATTACAGATATCAAAGAAGTTGTGATTACGGCAGCCCGTAAAGCAGATACTCAGGCGGGACTTCTTGCCCAGCAGAAGAAAGCAGCCCAGATGAGTGATGGTATTTCAGCGGAACAGATTTCCAAGACACCCGACAGCGATGTGGGAGGAACTTTGAAAAGGGTAACAGGAATTACCACCATTGATAATAAATATGTAGTGGTAAGATCCATGGGAGAACGTTGGAACACCGCGGCCATGGACGGAATCAACCTGCCAAGCACGGAAGCGTATAATCAGAACTTTTCATTTGACATTATTCCTACGGCAATGGTAGAAAGTGTGGTGGTAAGCAAATCTGCCACTCCTGATATGAATGCCAGCTTTGCAGGAGGTTACGTAGAAGTGAGAACCAAGGATATTCCCAATGAAAACTTTACAACCGTTACATTAGGAACTTCATATAACGATCAGTCGGCCTTCAAAGAATTTCTGACCCGCAAGCGAGGAAAGTACGATTATTTCGGATATGATGACGGAACAAGAGATTTTCCCAAAGGACTGGAGCCGATGAACTGGACAGATCCAAGGTTTTTTGAACAGTCCAGGCAGTTTACCAATGACAATTTCAGCACCTATACAACCAGAGGTGATATGGGATCTAATATACAGCTGGCATTAGGAAGGACATATGCTCTTAAAAACAATAATAAATGGGGATTTGCCGGAGCATTTGTCATCAGAAATGAACAGAATAAACTGGATATTGACCATACGGGAAGAGGAAACTGGCTGGATACTACTGGAATGCCTGATGCAAACGGAGAGATTCCATTCTATAATTTCAAAAACAGTGGGGCCTCCTATAATTACAATTCGACACTGGCAGGAATGCTTAATTTTGGATTGCAACTTGGGAAAAACAGAATCTCATTCCGTAATTCATATACCCATATTTTTGATAATACGCTCACAAGAGTAACAGGCTGGAACGAATACTCAACGGGTAGTGGAATGGCATCCAATGCAGAATTAGCTTATAATTATTTTTATAACGGTGTCATCCCCAATAATGATCCGGCTCAGATCAAAAACTTAGACAGGCCTTATACCGATAATACCAATTACCCGATTTTTCAGACCCTTTTACAAAATAAACTGGAAGGAAGCCATAAAATAGGAAATACAGAGATCAGTTGGTTTGCGGCCCGTACAGGAGTAGCTTCTGATACTAAAGACTACACACAGTATATTACCAGGTACGACTTTATCGGAAATGAAATTCTCACATTTCATAAGATCTATAATTCCGGAGCCGATTTTTACAGAGGATATATAGAAAACAAAGAAACAGATTACAATTACGGTGCGTCTGTTAAGTGGGATATGGATGCAGGAAGCTTTAAAAATACCATTAAAACAGGATATGCCGGTGCTATAAAAAACAATACCAACCAGCAACAGAAGTTTTTTCTTCGTGTTGACGAAAACCGTGACGTTCCGAACAGCGAGAAGAACTATTTGACGATGTATGGTTCACTTGCTGACTGGTTTAATGGCTCCCATTATGTTCCGGGTGGTATTGGCTGGGAAACCAAAGCATTGTATAAAAATGACAAGTATGAAGGAGAGGTTAATCAACATGCGGTTTTTGTCATGTTTGATAACCGTTGGAAGAAATTAAGGTTAGTCTGGGGCCTTCGTGCAGAGTACTTTAAATATGATCTTATCTCACAACAATTAGATCCAAATGATACAAAGAATGTGGAAAGAGCAGCCGTTGAAGATAAACCGTGGCAATGGATGCCCTCAGCGAACTTTACCTACAGTCCTACCAATAAAATTAATCTAAGGCTTGCTTACAACAGATCTGTTATCCGCCCTCAGTTCAATGAAAGAACAGGACTTCCTTATTTCGATCCGGTGGCCAACGGTTTGATTTACAATACGGAAATGACTTCTTCTGTCATTAATAATTATGATTTCAAATTTGAATGGTTTCCAGGATTGGGAGAAATATTTTCGGCAGGATTGTATTATAAAAATATAGACAGACCTATCGAACGTGAAGGCCATATTTCCAGCGAGGGAAATCTTTTCCTGTATAATGGAAATTCAAAAAATGCAAAACTGATAGGAGTAGAGGCTGAGGTAAGAAAAAGTTTAGGCTTTATTGCTGACGTAACTTTTCTGGAAAAGCTTTTCATAAGCGGAAATTTTACGTATAACCATACCAAAGTAGTTGCTTTTAAAGATCTGTACAAAACAGGTGATAATGATGAAACCTATGAAGTGAAACGCCCGCTTTACGGACAGACTCCTTATGCTTACAATCTTGGACTGATCTATGATGGAAACCGTTTAGGGATGAGTTTTTTGTATAACGCAAAAGGAGACCAGTACATCACAGTAGGATATGCGTACAAAGGAGAAGAAATCCAGCGGCCTTATGCAGTGGCAGACGCTCAGATCTCTTATAAATTACTTCGTAACAGAAATCTGGAAGTAAAATTAAATGTAAGAAACATTTTTAACAGGGTAAAAGAATATTATAACAATTTCAATTCTTATCTGGCTGCAAAAGATGGAGGAGGAAGTAATGTAGGGACAGAAAGAGAAGCCTGGGATCTGCTTCCGGGAGCAACAGACAGATATGATAAAAATATTGACAAGATCATGTTCAGGGCATACAGTGGAAGAATGTTCAGCCTGAGTGTGAATTATACTTTTTAAAGAAGTATACCAGCGATACAGAAAGATATCTTAAATATAGAAGCGTACAGGTTTCGGGAACCTGATCAAAAACTGAAGAATACTGATGATGCGCACAGCAGTACAGTTCTGAAAAAACCGGACGTTAACAGCTTTTCCCAGGCATTAACGATTCTCATGGGAACGCCCGCAATGCAGTTCCTCCTGCAGCGATGGGATGAACACCAAAAAACAAATCGAAGGAATAGAGAGGAAGATATTCCTGAATAAAAAACTGATCTGGTATAAAAATAATACAGCCGGATTTATTAAAAATTATAACAATGAAAAGACTAACTCTAATTGCAGTGGCAGCATTATCTCTTACAGCTTGTCAAAATGATCAACTGGCAGATTCATCTTCTCCATTCGAAATGAAATCTACTTCTGCTGAGTACCTTACAGCTTCTGCGCTTCCGGTAACCAGTGTAAGTGGTGATATTACTTCAAATACTACATGGAGTGGAGTAGTTGAACTAAATGGAATTGTAACGGTAAAAAATGGAGCTACATTAACAATCCAGCCGGGTACATTCATTAAAGCCAAGCCAAGCGCAAACAATACAGCTACCGGAGTTTTGGTAATTGCTAAAACAGGAAAAATCAATGCAGCGGGTACAGAGGCTCAGCCTATTATTTTCACCAGCTACAAATTGTTAGACGGAAACGAAGATACAACTGCTGCTCCTGGTGACTTCGGAGGTGTTGTTATATTAGGTGATGCGCCTACAAACACTCCATTCACAAAAACAATTGAAGGATTATCCGGTCCTGATTTCTATTACGGAGGTACCAATGCTTCCCATAACGGAGGAACATTAAAATATGTTCGTATCGAGTTTGCAGGATATGATCTTTTAGCTCCGAATTCAGGTAACGAAATCAACGGTCTTACGTTAGGAGGAGTAGGAAACGGAACTACTTTGGATCATATTCAGGTTTCTTTCGGGAAAGATGACTCTTTTGAATTCTTCGGAGGTACTGTAAACGCTTCAAACCTTGTTTCTTTTGCTGCAGATGATGATAACTTCGACTTCGATAACGGATATACAGGAACAATCACTTGTGCATTAGCTTTGGCAGATTACAACTCTACACACAGTCTTAGCGGATCAAGCCCGGATTCTAACGGTATCGAGCTTGATAACAACGCAGAAGGTTCTTCTACAACATTGTTGACTCATCCGGTGATCAACAACCTTACTATCGTTGGTTCTAAGAACTCTACTAAAGGTGCTTTATATGAAAACGGTATCCACATCAGAAGACACGGAAGATTAACATTAAATAACGCTGTCGTTACAGGTTATCCTGTGGGTATCAAAGTAGAAGGTACAGGTTCTGAGCTTTCTTCAGCTTCAGCATACAGCACCATCCAGGTTCACGGATTTACTACTTCAGTTACAGGTACAGGTACAGCAGGAATCCCTGCAGCTAACCTGGCGACTGGTACTCCTGCAACTCTATGGGGTATGAGCCAGCCTTTCTTCAACGAAGGTGGTTGGAATGTTTCTCCAAGAAACTGTGGAAACTTCCAGGGACTTTGGACAAAATACAACTTCTCCATTGTAGAATAATAAAAACTTTAAAAAGCAGGGAACAGCACATGCTGATTCCTTGCTTTTACTTCAAAAATTTTAATCATCAGCATTATGAAAAAAATAATTTTATCATCTGTTCTGTTTTTATCCCACCTGGCTGCAGCACAGTCTCTGGTATGGGGAAATTCGTTTGATACTCCTGCCGATCTTCAGGGCTGGACTTTTCATGACCTTAATAGCAATGGAAACGGATGGGTACAGGGAGAAAACATCTATCACAACGGAACTACCTTGGCCTATGGAACTGCAGGTGTTCTACGCCATTCTATCAATTTGGTTCCAACTGGAAATGCTAACGGATTCACCACAGAAAATGACTGGATTATTTCTCCTCAGATTGACCTTACCAATACTGCAGGAACCATTACACTGGCCGCCTATATCGGGAGACAGAGATCTACTCACACGATTGTTGCCAGAGAACTTTTTATCTATGTAAGCACACCGCAGAAAGAAGTTCCAACGTTATCGGACTTTCAGGCAATGACCGTAGATGCAGACGGAAATGATGTTCAGAGTATGTATAAAATACAGGTAGGTGACTCAGCCAATCCTTTTCCGGCTGATCTTACTCAGTTTGTGGAATCCCTTGTAGATCTTTCTGCTTTTGCCGGGAAAAAGATCTATATCGGAATGTGGTCAAACAGAAAAACAAGCGGAAATAATGTCCAGAACATTAATATTGATGAAATCGGAATTTATGCTACTTCATTTTTGGGAACTAAGGATGTAAAAAGAAACAAAATTGTAACACAAATAGCAGAAAATCCGGTAAGAGAATCTTTACAGCTGCAGCTTAATCCGGCGTTGAAAGAAAATATAACTATGGTTAGTATTTACAATGCAGCAGGACAGAAAGTTCTTACCACTCAGTATTCTAAAGCGATCAGCACAGCAGAGCTTACATCCGGAGCGTATATTGCTGAAATTACGGATGGAAAAACTACGGAAAGGCTGAAGTTTATTAAAAAATAATCATTCTGTCCCCTTAGAATCTGATTTTTAGAAACACCATGAAATTTTAATATAAAAAAATGGGTAGCCTTCGCAAAAAGGTTATCCAGAACATATCCAACTAGTTTTTTTATAATTATATATTGCCCGGCCCATGGGCCGGGCAATATTTTTAAGTTTTACAAGAAATAATTGAAGAAAGATGAACAAAATCTTCGCATTACTACTGTTTTTCACTGTACTGTTTTCATGTACAGACAATAATACCATGGAGCTGTATGATAAAGTGCAGAAACCCGGAGACGTTAATATCAAAGGATTTTCCAAACCTGATGCACTTCAGCTGAGGTTCAACGGACAGCCCATATCTATTGATGGAAAAACATCTTACACCAATAAAATAGAAACCCGGCTTCAGTTTGTTCTGGATCAGGGAGAAACTAATAAATTGTCTGTCTATAATAATGATACAGGCGCTGAAATTGCAAAATACAATATTACATATGACAATATAAATGATTATAAAAACCTCTACTTTTTTAATCTTCCCGGAATTTATCTGCAGACCTATGCAGTAAAACCTCAGGTGAATCTCGGGAAAGTAGGTTTTGAATTTATTTTTCCCAATCTGGGAGAATTTTCCGGAAGCTCTCTCAAAGAAGTGAAAGGCATTTTGAAAAGAGAAAACGGAGTAGTACTTGCCGAGTTTGACAATATAGGGAAAGACAACTTTACGGCAGTGAAAATTTATAGCTTCTTCAGCTCAACAGCTCCCATATATCTTGAATTATACAAACCGGAAACTACAGAGCCTTACGCAGGATCTAAAATGATTCAGGTGAAATTAAAACAACACACGGGCGCCAATATGATTGTACTTCAGGAAAAAATGGAAAATGGAGAATGGGTGGTAAAAGGAGATATTGACGTAGCAGAATATCTGTAATTATATATGAAAAACTTTTTAAAACTTCAATATATTGCCATCGCAGTTTTTCTCATTTCGTGTACCAATAATAATGACGAAAGCGCACCCGTTTTTCCGGAAGGAAGTACCGGAGCTGTAAACCTTTGGGTTCAGGACAGTATGAAAAGATACTATTACTGGGCAGATGAGATGCCTGCAAAGCCGGATTATAAGCTTCCTGTAAAAGATTTTTTTAAAAGTCTGCTGTCTCCCAAAGATCGGTTTTCTTTTATGGTGAATACGGAAGATTCCTCTTCGTATCCACGTTCTATAAGGAATATGTACGGTTTTGACTATACCATTGTTCAGCTTGCTAATAATGAAGTGGTTACTGTAGTGAAGCTGGTGCTGCAAAACTCCCCGGCTTTCAATGCAGGACTGGAGAGAGGAATGATCATTACCAAAGTCAATGGAAAAGTAATGACAGCCGCGAATGCCGAAGCAATGGCTTCATCCATTAAAGACCAGACGGTTGTAGAGCTTACCGTTGGAAAATGGCAAAACGGAAGCGTTACGGATGAAAAAAACATCACCGTTTACTATGGTTTCTCTTTTGAACAGCCTGTTTTATCCAAAGTTTTTGAAAAAAATGGTAAAAAAGTAGGTTATATGTACATCTATGATTTCCCTGACGGAATGACTCAAACGCTATATCAAAAGTTTGGGGAATTGAAGGCCGCCGGAGTAAAGGAATTAATTCTGGATCTTCGATACAATTATGGAGGTTCGGTGTCATCTGCTGCAGCTCTTTGCTCCCTGATTCCTTCAGGATTATCATCCGCCTCGCCGTTCATCATTTTTAAAGGAAATAAAAATGGAGGTGAAGTAAAAAGAACATTTTCCCAGCAAATTGCCTATGATCCCAAAGCGCTGGACTTTGCAACGTTGCGTGCGAATGCGCTGGGATTACAGAAAGTATGTATTCTCACATCGAACAGTACGGCATCAGCTGCTGAAATTGTTGTGAATAATCTCAAACCTTATATGCAGGTGATTCAGATAGGAGATACTACGCTGGGGAAAGATATGGCCGGATTTGTAGTGGAAGACAAGCGTAAACCCAGAAAAATTTCCTGGCAGATTCATCCGGTGATTTATAAAGTCTTTAATGCCAGCGGAGCCGGAGAATACAGTAGTGGAATTTCCCCGCAGAGCAATGTCAATGAATTTACCGGACTGCCATTATTACCTTTGGGAGATCCCAATGAAACCCTTATTTCTTCTGCACTTAACGGAGGTTATTTCAAATCAGCAGACCACGAAAAGAACGGAAATATCAAAATTTTATTTCAGAGTGACGTGCCTCCGGTTATGATGGAGAAATAAGCTGGATTCAAAAAACAAAAAATAATATAAAAAATATCTTTATCCTTTACCCATTCACAAAATAACTAAAATGATAAAATCATGCAGGGAATAGAACCAAAACTTCACATGAACCTGACCAGCCGTATTGAATATTACCGTCTGCTGATAGAAGCGGCAGAAGATCCTGAAAGCCAGCCTTCAGAGGTTATTACTCAGATTTCAGAACTGGGACATCTGTACGAAGAGTATCTGCTTAACAAGAAAAATCTGGAAAACAGCATCAAAAACTACCGTGCCTATCATAACGATTTGAGAAAAAAGCTCACGTCAAGACTTAGGGAGCTCAGAAGAAAGGCTAGACAGAAATAAAGCCCGGAATGTACTTTATCGGTTGGTTTTACGGTGAAATTCATACCTTTATGACCATTAAGCTGAAGGATGAAAAACTTATGAATTTTAACCCAACAGAACTTTCCGGTTATTTACAGGTATTCTGGCAGTTTTCCTGGCCACAATGGTTGATATTCAGTCTGATCGTTAATATTTTCCTATATCTGTTTTCGATAGGGTCGTATATTTTTATCGAAAAGACTTGCCGTAAAAGTCAGTTGCAGGAAAAAAATCATCCTGTTACCCGATCTGACTTTTATCTTAGTCTGCTTACCATAGGATGTAACAGTTTTGTTATGCTTTTGGGGGCTTTTTTATGGAAAAAAGGATGGATTGTGCTGGGACAGACAGAATCAGTAATTGGAATAATAGCGGAAGTAGCTGTTTTACTCCTCTTAATGGATTTTCTGATGTATTTATTTCATTTTGCAGCACATTTACCCTTGGTCTATAAAGTTCTACACGGAAAACACCATGAACATATCAGTACCAACTTTTTAAGTCTTTTTGTTCTGCATCCTTTGGAAACCATAGGGTTCGGACTGATGATTCTGGTTATACTCATAGGATATGATTTCTCTGTCATTTCGATTTCCATCTATCTTTTGCTTAATCTGATCTGGGGAACGATAGGGCATCTGAACAGAGAATTTTTTCCGGTGTCTTTTGACCGCTTTTTTGTAGGAACAACAAGGTTTCATAACCAGCACCATTTGGATGAAAGTAAAAACTTTGGGTTTTATACTTCGATCTGGGACAGGTTATTCGGGACATATAAGTAACTATGGATACTACAGTTTTATATTATTCAAAACTTTCCCCAGCAGATAATTAAAGTTTTTTAATTCTTCAGAGGTAAGTATGGAAGCCGTCTGATGAGTGATAGCCTTACGGAAAGTTTCAGAATTATCTACAATAAACCTTCCTTTATCCGTTACTGAAAGATTGAATTTCCTGTGGTCTGCTTTCTCTTGTTCCCGGACAATCAAATCTTGACCGATCAGAAATTTCAGCTGTTTTGAAATGGCTGCCTGGCTAATGTTGAAAGCCAGTGATATTTCCCTTCCTGTTGCTGTTCCTTTCCTCATAATAAATTCAATAATATTATAATGAGCAGCAGTTACTCCGTTAATGTCACCCCGGTTCATGTGAGCCAGAATAAGACATTGGAAATCAGTAAATGTGTTAAAAAATTCTTTTTCAATGGGTTTCATTACAAATATGCTTAACTTAGTTAAATATTAACAAAGTTAAGTATTTTTATCATGGAAAATATAGAAATTACGAACGCCCGTCAGAATAATCTCAAAAATATTTCCATAAAAATTCCAAAGTACAGGATCGTGGTTTTTACGGGGGTATCGGGATCCGGGAAATCATCTTTGGTTTTTGAAACCATTGGAGCAGAAGCACAAAGACAGATTAATGAGACCCAGAACAGCTTTATCAGAAACCGCCTGCAGCATTATGGCCTTCCGGATGTAGATAAAATTGAAAACCTTAATGTTCCTATTATTATCAATCAAAAACGGTTGGGTGGAAATGCCAGATCTACGGTGGGAACGGCAGCGGATGTGTCTGCTTCTTTGAGACTGCTGTTTTCGAGAATGGGAGAGCCGTTTGTAGGGTACTCCAATGTTTTTTCATTCAATCATCCACAGGGAATGTGTCCTGAATGTGAAGGATTGGGATTTGTTCAGACTTTGAATGTAAATACTTTGATTGATCGTGAAAAATCCTTACATGAAGGAGCCATTCGTTTCCCGACATTTCAGCCTGGAGGATGGCGTTTAACAAGATATACTTTGTCCGGTTATTTCGATAATGATAAAAAGTTGAAGGATTTCACCGATAAAGAATGGGAAACCCTGTTGTATGCACAGGAACACAAACCGAAACGTCCTGATAAAGAATGGGGAAAAACGGTAAAATATGAAGGAATTGTTCCAAGGATTGAAAAAGCATTTCTGAAAAAAGATTCAAAAGAAAACATCACAAGAAAAGACGCTCTGAAGAATATTGTGATTACCAAAACCTGCCCGTCTTGCCAGGGAAAACGTCTGAACGAAAAAATACTGTCCTGTAAAATCGAAGGTAAAAGTATTGCAGATTGTATGGCCCTTTCAGTGGATGAACTGCTTGAGTTTATTACCTCACTGGATTCAAAAGCATATGAAGTCGTCATCAAAGAGCTTTCCGCAAAGCTGCAGAATATCATTACGATAGGATTGCAGTATCTGACTCTTGACAGAAGTACCAACACGCTTTCCGGAGGAGAATCCCAGCGTATAAAAATGGTGAGGAGTTTGGGAAACAGCCTGGTAGATCTGTTGTATATTTTTGATGAACCCAGTATTGGACTTCATCCGAAGGATCTGCAGAATATCATCACTATCATTCAGCAGATCAGAGACAAAGGAAACTCTGTTTTAATCGTTGAGCATGATCCGGATCTGATCAAAATGGCGGACAGGGTAATTGATATTGGCCCCGGTTCAGGAAGAAACGGAGGAGAAGTGATCTATGACGGGGCGGTTAAAGATTTAAAAAAATCGGCAGGTAAAACAGGTTCTTATTTCGCAACAAAACCTTCCATCAAACAAGAATTCAGAAAACCTGATGGCTATCTGGAAATTAAAAATGCCAACAGATATAATCTTAAAAATGTGACGGTAAATATTCCCACCGGGATAATGACAGTCGTTACCGGAGTGGCAGGATCCGGCAAAAGTACCCTGATAAATCGTATTCTCCCGGAACTCTATCCGGATGTAACTATTATTGATCAATCTTTGTTCGCTGCAAGTGCCCGCTCCAATTTGCTTACTTATCTCGGAATATCAGATATTGTACGTAAGCTTTTTGCACAATCTAACCATGTTTCAGATAAACTCTTCAGCAGAAACAGTGACGGAGCCTGCAAAAACTGTAAAGGTTTGGGAATAGAAAAGATTGACCTGGCTTTTATGGATGATATTGAGCAGCCATGCGAGGTTTGCGGAGGTTCAGGATTTGATCCTGATGTAATGCAATATACCTACAGCGGAAAAACAATTGCAGAAGTCATGAGCATGACGGTTTCTGAGGCCGCTGACTTTTTTAAGGAAGAATTGGTGCTCAGAAATTTTGATCTGCTGATACAATTAGGACTTGATTATCTGACATTAGGGCAAAGACTGGACAGCTTTTCCGGAGGCGAAAGACAACGCCTGAAGCTGACAAGAGAACTGAAAAATACCAATCAGATCATTATTCTTGATGAACCGAGCACAGGACTGCATCCAAGTGATACCCAAAAACTGCTTACGTTTTTTAATGGACTTGCAGATCAGAATAATACGCTGATTGTTATCGAACACAATCTTGATATTATTTCCCAGGCAGACTGGATTATTGATATGGGACCGGGTGCAGGGAAATTTGGAGGTGAAGTATTGTTTGAAGGAACTCCGGTGGATCTGTTGAAAAATAAAATATCATATACCGCGGAGTTTCTGAGGAAACATATTCAGTGAAAGGAATGAAAAATAAAGAGTATTAGAATGAGCTTTACTTTATAAGAATGGAATTAAATTTTAACGCAAAGTTTAAGAGATAATTTTTTACTTTTAAGGTAGCAAAGAGCTGCAGCAAGCTGCTTAAAAAGCTTATAGATAAACACCAGCTTCATCGGTTGATTGCAAATCAACTCTCTCTTAGCTTCCTAAAATATTGCTATCCTTAGAATCAACTTTGCGTTGAAAAACTTTTAAGATTATAAACCATTAAGAATAATGAAAAAATGAAGAGTATTAAGATGAGCAACCTGTCATTGCGAACCAAAGGTGAAGCAATCTCATACTTGTAACTCAACTTAATATTCTTAAAAACCTTATCAACCTTAATGGTTCAAGATTTTTTTATTTTCCAGCCTTTACCGCAGATTTAATGGCTTTTTCAATCACTCTCCAGTCATAATAATGAAATACTCTGCCATTGCTCATCGCAACAAAAACGCCTTTCGGGAATTTTGGATCCAAGTTAACATGGGTCACTTCAGAACCATCACTTTCTAATGTAGAAACCGGAATTTCTGCAATTCTCCCCTTTGATTGGTCTTCTCTTAAGTAGACATTGAAGGTATCATTCTGCTGATTCGAAACCAGAATATAACCTTTCCCTTTATCAGTGGGATAGATGGAAATTCCTTCCACATCAGATTTAAAATCACCTTTTCCGAAAACAGCTAATTCCTCATTACCTTTTTCCGGATCAGCATAGTATTTATGAACTCCAAACTGCTCATCAGAATAGTAGATATAGCCCATTTCGTCATCTACAGCAATGCTTTCAATCTCTTTCAGGCCACTGTATTTTCCGAATTTACGGACAACTTCTCCGGTGATAGAGCCATTTTTCTCCGTAAGCTTATATTGCCATAGGTAGCCGTCAGCAGGACCAGATTTTCTTCCTACAATGACAAATATTTCTTCTGTCTGCGGATTTTTATACATGGAAACTCCCATCGGACCACGTTCTGTTTCTCCTTCAAATACTGAGATTTCTCCCACTTCTTTCAGTTCAGGAAGCGAATATAATTTTACTTTGTTCGTTTCCCTTTCCGTTACGGCAGCGATGGCTGTTTTCTTTCCATTTAAAATAAAACCATATTCAATATCAACATTGTTGGGGCGTTTCAATCCTAATACTTTATGGATGATTTTTCCGTTAAGATCAAAGGCGTACAAACCTCCATCCGTATCTTTATCTGTTCCGATGATAATACTTTTTGAAGGATCCTGAGGATTGATCCATATGGCAGGATCATCTGTATCATGAACCACTGTTTCTGTGATAACAGCAGGTTTTAATTTTTCTATGGCTTCTTTCTGCCCTTTGCAGCTGATCACAAAAGGAAGAACTGCAAGAGCCAGTATATAATGTAGGTTTTTCATGTTTATTTTAAAAATCAAATTTCACTCCCATCGTAAACCTTGGTCTGTAATATTCAGCCTGTGCGGTTCTGCTTGGGATTCCCTGGTAGTATCTTAACGGCTGGTTCGTCAGATTATTGGCTTCAGCAAAAACTCTGAGCTGGCTCGTAATCTTGTAGGAAGCATTAGCATCAAGGAAAAACTGTTTGTCGTAATAACGGTCATCAAATGCCTTGCCACCGAGCTCATCAATATAATGAGAAGCATAATTCATGGAGATTCTTGCTGAAAAACGTTTGTTTTCCCATGATAAAGATCCGTTGAACATATGAGGGGCAGCTCCAGGAAACCCTACATCTGTTCTTTCAATGCCTTCTTCATTGGTAATTCCTTTTGCTTTGGATTTGGTGTAAGTATAGTTGACATACACTCCAAGTCCTTTCCAGAAAGCTCCGGGAATGAAATCAAGCTGTCTTTGTAGAGCGACTTCAAACCCATAAATATCTACATTGTCACCATTACGCTGCTGGGTAAATTTCCAGTTGCTTTCTCCTGCCGGAATAGGGTTGGTTTGTCCCGCAAAATCATTGGCAAAGTCATTCGCGGTATAGTTTCTTTTGGAATACGTATAAATGAAATCGTTAAGATTTTTATAGAAAACACCTCCGGAAAGAATCCCTACAGACTTGAAATATTTCTCTGCCATGAAATCAAAATTGTAGGCATAGGTTGCCTTCAGATTCGGATTTCCTGCTGCAACAATTTCATCTTCTGAAATAACATTCAGGTAAGGAACTAAAGAATAATAGTTCGGGCGGGCAAGAGCGGTAGTAAATGCTGCACGAAGTACAAGATCCTGCACCGGGACATATTTGAAGGAAATATTCGGAAGGACATTGGTATACGTATTGGTATTATTGATTTGTCCTACCAGATCCTTCTCATTCATCACATAGTTTCCGGTGTATTCAATCTGGGTTGTTTCAATACGGGCTCCAACGATCATCGATAGTTTATCATTAAAATCCTGATCCCAGCGGATATAACCTGCATAAATCTGCTCCTTTGCATTGTAGTTGCTGGAAAGATACTTTTCAGGTTTCAGCTTACCATTAAACAGAGCAGGATTGAATAAATCCAATCCGCCAAGGAAAGCGGGATCAACAAATGTTCCCGGAACATAATTTCCCGGCTGGAAGTTTTCACCATTAAGATGTATGGTTGGCGCCGATAAAAGGCTTCCCATATTGTTAACAGGGGTAAAAGCGTAGAAATCATTCTCTCTTTCCTTTTTCTTCAAACGCATGCGGAAACCGGTACGGAGACGTCCTTTTTGCCCATCAATTACAGAAAACGGAAAACGTACATTCACTTTTGCTCCCAGCTCTTTTTCCTGGGTAAAGTTATTGGCATCTGAGAGATCACTCAGTTTATAGCTTCCCAGATTGTCTGCTGCGAGAAGGTTGATCACAGGTTTCTCAGGATTGCTGAGGTCCGGAGAAAAGTTCATCTTGCTGTTTTCAAATTCTATATAACGTTGATGAGGCTTATCTTCACTGGCGATGGCGTAATTGACAGCCCAGTCGAGATCCACTTTAGATCCTAATAAATGTTCTCCTCTTAAAGCATAGTTCTGAACTTTTTGTTTTTCCAGACGGGTATTATCATTATCGGCATCACCTCCTTTATTCTGTCTTGTGATACTTCCTTTCCAGTCTGTAATCTCAGTTTCGTCGGCATTATAAACAGGTTTTATTTTATATCCTAAAGCAAATCTGGTTTCCTTATCATTCCTGAAGTTGTACATCGCAGAAGCATAGATCTTATTTTTGGAATTGAACTCATAATCCATATTGAGATCAAAACTGTGTCTGATACGGTGTTCATTATAATAGCGAACTCCCATTTTGCTTACATAAACCGTTTGGGCAAGATCATTGGCCTGGCTCCATACGGGTTCTATATTATCCGAACCAAAATTGTTGTTGTTATAGGAAAAACTGAATACAGCACCTAGTTTTTTATCCAAAAACCTGTTTCCATACACAAATCCGGCTGTATAATTTCCTTTTTCACGGATGGGATTGTATCCTCCGGCAACGGTTGCGGAAATCCTCTGTCCGTTCGGGGAAGCCCTGGTAATCAGGTTTACGGAGCCTCCGATGGCATCGGCATCCATATCCGGAGTTAAAGTCTTATTGACTTCTATAGTAGAAATCATATCAGAAGGAATCAGATCCATCTGTACATTACGGTTATCTCCTTCAGCAGACGGAATCCGGTCACCATTCAGCGTAACGGAATTCAGATTGGGAGCAAGCCCTCTGATAATAAGATTTCTTGCTTCACCCTGATCATTTTGTATCGTAATTCCCGGAACACGTTTCAAAGCATCTCCGATATTGGCATCCGGAAAACGTCCGATCTGATCAGAAGAAATCACATTGGTAATATTGGCATTATTTCTTTGTTTATTCAAGGCTCTTGCCTGATTTTTCAGAGTCGCTCCCGAAACTACAATGGCTGCAATGGATGTCTCTTTCTTATCGAAAATAATATTCTGACGGGTATTTTTTTCAGGTTCTACCGTTACAGTATACTCATGCACACCATAACCGAGGTAGTCAATTTTCATGGTATAGCTTCCAGGAGGAACATTCAGAAATACAAAGTTTCCGTGCTCATCCGAAGTGGTATATATATTTCCCGGGCTTAATGAGATCTTGGCTCCAGGCAGGGCTATCTTTGAATCATCATTGATATTTCCGGACAAAGAACCGTTTTGCGCATAGAAAAAAATAGAGGCACAAAATAAAACAGACGTAAAAATTTTCTTCACTTTTAATATTTTAGATAAAAATAACAGCAAAATTAAACGTCTGTTTGGCAAAGGAGTTGAAGAGAAAATTAAGAATATCTTAAGAATTGTTAATATAAAGGTCCTGAAATCCGAAATTTTATCTATTAAATTTAAAAAATGCTATCTGAAATGGGTTTGAAATTCTCTAAAAGTTTTGCCAAACTCTTCTGTTAGTTCATAATTGCTTAATTCATATTCTTCAAGTACACCCGTTTGAGTGGAAAATCGAATGTTTCCATAGCGTACGACAGGAATTTGATAATTACTTTTAAATCTTTTATCCCGGCTACCATTTTTATTAACTTTTGCCCAGGTTTGGCCTATGATTTTAGAGTCTCTGGGAACAGTTGATGTTTCAGTAAATCTCGTATAGGTTTGATGAAAATTAAGCTCGTCAATCCCTATAATTGCAAAATTGTTTTCATTGTTATACATAACAATAAATGTTGGATAGATATAAAAGTCTGCTCCATTTGCATTTTTCAGATATAATGCCTGGTAATCTGACTTGATATAAGGAATTGATTTCAATGCAAAATGTACTTCGCGTCTCTTTACTATTGTACTTGCTGAGGAGCGCATTGCCACCCTGTCTTGGTAATGAGAACTTGTAATATCCCATATCTTGTGAGAGGTTGTAAGTTTCTTGAAAGCTTCATGCACCAGTTCAAATTTTTTTTTAACTTCATTATCAAAATCAATTTCAAGGTTAACATAACATTTTTCAATCATCATTTTTATCTGTTCAATAGCTTGCTTTTGAGCTTTTATATCTCTATCAGAATTTTGCGGAATATTCTTATTAACAAAACCATAAAGAAATACAAAACTCAAAATTTTTTTTGTCTTTGTTAAAAAGAGCGTTCTTGAAGTTTTTTTAAGATCAGTAATTAATTCCTTTTTTTGTTGATGAGCTAAAATGATAGATTCTTTAATTCCCTGCATATTCTGACTTGTGATTTCATGAATATCAGCACTGAAAATATTTTCGTCATAATAAAAATTGTTGATAGGATTTTCCGGATACTGTGAAATTGGTTGATATTGGGATTTTGAACTGCTTTTGGATGCTGACTTAGGAGTAGATAATTTTTGTCGACTAGAAAAGCCAAGGATAGAAGTACTTAATGTTGTACCGGATTTGTTGAAATTAATACTGGCACCTTTTACACCTATTGTAGTAGATATACCTCTTTTACTAAAATTAAGATGTACTCCGGGAATTACCTTGATCCTTTTTCTATAGCTCCAAGCCATGATTATTGTTTTATTGGTTAGGTGTCAAAATTAAATAGTAAAACGATAGTCTTTTTACGGTTTTCCATAATGGCATATAATCAATTAAAAACTCTATCTTTCAGAACCTAAATTCTTCTCAACAGTATTCCCCTCTAGAAGTAAAGTCAATTCATTACATCGTATAATCTGATGATTCTGGATGGTAAATTCTGCCAATACTTTATGTACCACCTTACTTCCATCTTTTAGGGTGGATTTTGCTACATGGTGGGTAAATATGATATTCCCATTTTCAGCGTGACTAATGATATCAAGCTTCTGTTCAGCCACTTTTTCTTTCAGTTTTCTGATGTGAAGAACAAATTCATCATAAGTAAGCTGAGAATGATCAACAATCTGAATGTATTCTTTTGAAAAATATTTTTCGATTAATAATTCGTCAAATACCGGATTTTCTAATACTTCTTGGAATACCTGCCGGATAAAATGCTTCATAACTTTATTATTTTGAAGCAAAATTACTTGCCAGCTTATTGACTGGACGATAACAATTGTAAAGAAATTATCTTCGGTTGCGTATTCTGCTTAATGAAACACTTGTAATTCCAAGATAAGTGGCAATATAATGCTGTGGAAAGCGCAGAAGAAACTCCGGTCTGTTTTTGAGAAGCTGCTGATACCTTTCCTGAGGTGAATCTCTGATAAAAGAAATCAGCCGTTTATTAATTTCACTGAAACGTTTGTAAAAAAGTGGCTGGAAAGTGTGCTGGAATTCCTCATTTTCCATGAGCCTGTGAAAAGTTTCAGCGTGTAATTCATAAACAGTGGTTAATTCCAGAGTTTCAATGACAAGATCGCTGGGAATGCCATTCAGGAAACTGTCAAAAGATGAAACAGCCTGGTTTTCTGTTATAAATTCCAGGGTAAGTTCTTTTCCGTCCTGATAGAAGAATACTCTCAATGCTCCTTTTTTTACCAGGAACATCTTATCTGAAGTTTTTCCCTCTTCAAGCAGGATCGTTTTAGCAGGATAAGTAACTTCAGTGGATAAATGAAGTTCAGCTTTCAAAAAAGAATGAAGATCCGGAATGTGCATGGCTGAAGGATTAATGGGAGTCGTTCAGGAGATCCTCTACGATCATTTTAGATTTTTCAATCAGTTCATTGGATCTGTAAAGCTGACTGGTCAATATTGAACTTTCAAAAAGAAGATAGATATGAGCTGAAATCATATCGTTTTGAATATCTTCATTGAAGGATTCTCTCAACTTTATTTTATGATCACGGATTACTTTATGAATTTCTTCCTTATCTGCAGGAATTTCCGACAGAATATTCAGAAAACTGCATCCTCTGAAATCTTCTCTTTCATTCATGTCGATCAGGAAATCGAAGGATTTCCGGAACTTTTCTTGTAGTGTTTCTGCTTCTGCTGTGAATTTTTCAAGTTCAGACACCCAGTAATCATATCTTTTATTAAGAAATTCTATGCAAAGATCATCTTTAGACTTAAAATGCTGGTAAAAGCTTGCTTTAGATACATTAGCTTCATCAATGATTTGATTGATGCCCGTATTGTTGTAACCTTGCCGATGGAAGAGAACCATTGCAGTGCTTATTATTCTTTCACGAGGTTTGGGCATAATGTAAAATTTTTACAAATGTAGAAAATAAACAGACCGGTATGTTTGAAAAAGAACATAAATTTTAAATAAAACCTCTGGTATAATATAGCTGAATAACAAAGAAAAGTAAGGTAAAAAACCATACGATATAAGGATGATAAGTGAAGTTATTCTTCAGAATATAATGCAACGCTTTGAAAAGCTTGAAAATTCCGATAATTCCAATGATAATAAAAACCAGAAAGACCAGAAAGAACAGGTATTCTCTTGTACCATAGTTGCTTATCTTTCCCAGGCTTTCTATATAAGCATCTACATTCAAAGTTTCTCCAAGAAACATAGCCGAGCTGATTAATATAAAAAAAGGAGTAGAGGTGTATACGGTTGTATAAATAAAAGAAAATAATAAGGTCCGGAAGGTGACGGTATTCACTTTTTCTTTTTTGTACCATAATATCGCAACGGTGAATACTACCGCAGTAATATTATTCATCAAAAATATAAAGAGCGCTTTTTCTACCATACTGAGCCCTTTGATCTTTGAAATAATATTATGCTCACCACCATAATCCATTAAAATTACAGAGACAATCACGGAGGTATATACAGATAGTTTGATAGGAGAAAGGTAGTCGTGAAAACGTTCAGTTTCCTCTTTTTCCATCTCGTGAGCAGAAAGGTCATAACATCGGCGGGGATCCTGAAACAATTTGAAGATCGTTACAGGAACCAGTAAAATTTCAATAATAATCTGAAGGCACAGCTTCTCAAAGCTATCGATTAATTTTTCAAACATGTATGTGTATTTTTGTATTTAGGGAACGTTTGCAATTTAATTATTTTTTGCAATACATCTCAAAAGTGAATAAAAAAAGTGGATGATTCGCTCGGAATCATCCACTTTTTTATCTAAAAGGTTTTTATTTTGGCAGTCCTTTTTTCAAAGCGATATGGGCTTTTTCTACTGCTTTTCTTTCTTTCCAGTCCATATACCTTTTCTTGTATCTGGCTTTCATAAAGTTATCAAAATTACGCTGAACAGCAAGATTCCAGAGAGAATGTGCTTTTACCGCCCAGCTTTTATCCCAGGCACGCAGGGAAATAGAGAAAGATCCGTCCAGATATTTCATCCAGTGCCACCAGCCTGTAGGCATAAATAAGGTATCTCCGTGTTCCAGAAAACATTCAATGCCTTCAATACCATCTAATGCCGGAAATTTTTCAAAATCAGGATTGGCGATATCATAATCTTCCAGTGCATAGGTGGCATAAGGAAGTTTATACAGACGTGTTTTCCACTTGTATTCAAACAGAAGAACATGCTTTCTTCCATTAAAATGGGTATGGAAGATATGCGGCATATCAATATCGTAATGAAGGAAAGTCACAGACCCTTTGCCTCCGAAAAACATACTGGGATATTTATCTAAAAATCCACCCATAAGATTCTTTGGTGGAACATAGTCGTCCAACAGTTTGGGCGCAAATTTTATAGGGTCAAAGAAAAAAATTCTCAGATCAGTAGGCTCTTTCTGAATAAGATCAACATAATCACGAAAAGGCATTTTTGTAGTCGGAGTATTGATAGGAGCGGCAGGATCTGCTTTGGAACTATCATAAAGGGGAACTTCAACATCGCCTACTACTTCTTTCATGTAATCCATCGTCCATTTCTGATAAGCGGGCCACTTTCTTGCCATATTTCTGATTACCACCGGCTTACATGGCTTTAGATATTTTTCACGGAAATCTTCCTGTGAAATGTCATCTACAATATCAATTGGTTTAAGGATTATTCCCATTCGTTCAAATTATTAAGCTAAAGTATTAAATATTTGTGATAAAAAGATGGAAAGAATTAAAATTATTTGGAATTAATATAAATAAAGAGTAAAATGCAGATTTACACCTTACTTTTTTGGAGTTATTATGATGAGGATGTTTCTGTTATTCTTTTAATTCTATTGTGTGCAAACGATAAACGATATTTGTGGAATACAATAATTGTATGTATCATTGTTGTATTAAAAACAGCCATGAAGTGTATTTCGACTATTATTCTTTCGCTTGTATTTGCAAGTGCTTTTTCACAGAAATCAACAAGGATTTTTACTTCAGATATTGATAATTTTTGGGTGGCTTATGACAGCATTCAAAAAACAAATGATTATTCCGGAAAGCTTGATCTTATCAAACGACTCTATACTGATAAAGCAACAAAAGGCTTAAAAGCTTTTATGGATGCCAGAGATTATAACGATAGTGTATATGTGAAAGCCATAGAAAAATATCCTAAATTCTGGAATTCAGTCAGACCCAATACCTTAACGATAAAAACCAAGGCCAAAGAACTGGAAGCCAGTGTTGCAAGACTGAAGGAATTGTATCCTGAACTTAAAGATGCCGAAATGTATTTTACAATTGGGGCGCTTAACTCTGGCGGAACTGTGAGCGGAAATCAGGTGTTGGTAGGTGCAGAACTTGCCACCGGAACCGGGTCTACAGAGGTCTCAGAATTTGAAGATGAATGGCTGAAGGGCGTTTTTGCCAACCAGTCTCTGGATAATATCGTTTCCCTGAATATTCATGAATATATCCACACCCAGCAGAGCGGAAATCAAAACAGGGTTTTAAACCAGGCCATAAAGGAAGGATCATGTGATCTGATTGCCGAACTTGTGATGAATGAACCTTTGAAAAGGAAATATATTTCATACGGAATGGCGCATGAAGCTGAAATTAAAGTTCAGTTTAAAAAAGAAATGTTTAGTGATAATCTTGTCAACTGGTTTTATAATGGAAGACAAAAAGGAGAAGGAGCCGATTTAGGGTATTATGTGGGGTATGAAATCAGTAAAATGTACTACCAGAATGCCAAAGATAAAAAGCAGGCTATCAAAGATATTATTGAGCTGAATTATGATGATAATAAAGCTGTTGAAGATTTCCTGGACAAATCAAAGTTTTTCAAGGAAAAAACCGCTGATCTTTTGAAAGAATATCGTAAGAAGCAGCCATATGTTGTAAAAATAGATCCTGAAAATGGCTCTGCGAGCGTAAGTGCTGATATAAAAGAACTCAGAATTACTTTCTCACAGGAAATGGTACCCGGATACTATTCTTTCAATCTTTCTGATAAAGGAAAAGAATATATGCCGATGACCAAAGTGAAAGGAATGGAAAATAATGATAAAACGTTGGTCTTGGGAGTAGATGTAAAGCCCGGCAAAGAATATGAATTTATACTCACCAATAAAAGTTTCAGGTCTAAAGAAGGGTACCCTCTGAAAGATGAAAACTTTGTTATAAAATTTAAAACGAGGGAAAAATAGTTTGATTACAAACGATTGATAACCAGCTTTTATATACAGTTTCAATAGTTTGCTTTTTGGTTGCTATTATTTTTTTCAGTATTACAGAAGGCTTGGGGTAAATATAATTCTGTTTTGTTTATAGGGCTCGGTTTTATATTATCATTTGTTGTTTGGCAGAGTTCGAAAAAAGCTGCAAAAGTAAAAGCTTAGTTTGCTTTTCATAATTCCATTCATTAGAAAATCATTATATTCGGCTTCGTAAAAATAATGATATGCAAGTATATGAAGGGATTTCTGTGGGGTTGTATCTGTTATTAATGATAGGTATAGGCATATATTCTTATAGAAAATCAACAAGTAATTCAGAAGAGTTTTTAATTGGCGGCCGGAAAATGGGAGCTGCCGTAACAGCATTGTCTGCGGGAGCAGCCGATATGAGCGGATGGCTTTTGATGGGAGTACCAGGGGCGATGTATTTGTCCGGAATTTCAAGTTCGTGGATTGCGATAGGGCTAACCATTGGTGCTTATCTCAATTATATTATTGTAGCACCAAGACTCAGAATTTATACCGAGGTGGCACAGAATGCCATTACGTTACCTGTATTTTTTGAAAACAGGTTTAAAAATAAAAATCAGCTCCTGAAAATTACATCGTCTATTTTCATTCTGGTATTTTTTACCCTGTACACTTCTGCGGGAATGGTATCCGGAGGAAAATTATTCGAATCAGCTTTTGGAATGGATTATACGGCAGGCTTACTCCTGACAAGTCTGGTAGTAGTGCTGTATACATTTTTAGGTGGTTTTCTGGCCGTAAGTCTTACTGATTTTGTGCAGGGCACCATCATGGTGCTTGCATTGGTGATCGTTCCGATTGTAGCCATTACCCAGATCGGAAGCGTGGGAGAGACGTTTTCTCTGATTGAAGCAAAAAATCCAAAATATCTGGATCTGTTCAGAGGAACAACGACTGTAAGTATTGTTTCTTTATTGGCATGGGGATTGGGATACTGCGGCCAGCCGCATATTCTGGTACGTTTTATGGCCATTGATAAACCGAAAGATCTGATCAAAGCAAGACG
Source organism: Chryseobacterium sp. DZ-32 (assembly GCF_059587025.1). NCBI lineage: Bacteria > Pseudomonadati > Bacteroidota > Flavobacteriia > Flavobacteriales > Weeksellaceae > Chryseobacterium > Chryseobacterium sp. DZ-32. The sequence goes on along the minus strand of NZ_JCAIOM010000005.1, from coordinate 186,876 downwards.
CATCGGGATTACATGGATGATCTTTACTGTTGCCGGAGCTCTGGCCATAGGATTGGTAGGAATCGCTTATTTGCAAAAGTTCGATATGAATACCATGATGAAGTTTGACGGATCAAAGACGGAAGCAGAAACTATTTTCATCTATTTCTCCCGTATATTATTCCACCCGTTTATTGCAGGATTTTTACTTACAGCCATTCTTGCTGCGGTAATGAGTACGATTTCTTCCCAGTTATTGGTGACTTCAAGCTCGTTAACAGAAGATATTTACAAAGCTTTTCTGAATAAAAAAGCAACTTCAAGGCAATTATTAATAGCAAGCAGGCTTTCTGTTTTACTGGTAGCTGTCATTGCGGTACTTTTATCTCTTAATCCTAAGGATAGTATTCTTAATCTGGTGGGAAATGCATGGGCAGGCTTTGGCTCTGCATTCGGGCCCCTGATCCTGCTGTCGCTTTTATGGAAAAAGGCAACATGGCAGGGAGGCTTTGCCGGGATGATGGTAGGGGGAATTACAGTGTTAGCCTGGGTTTATCTGCAACATCCGCTGAAAGACTGGTACGAAATCATTCCTGGGTTTGTACTTTCTTTACTAACTAATGTGATCGTTTCTTTATTGACTTATAACCCTGATCCTGTGATTGAAAGTGAATTTCATGAAGTTCAAAAGATTATGCAGGAGTAATATAGAAGCTTTTCAATGATACAACAATAATAGACCCTTGCTGAACAGCGAGGGTTATTGTTTTAATATTTTTCAGACGATTTATAGGGGGAAAATTATTCATTATAAAATTTAATACTATTTAACAGTCTGTTTTAAAGGTGCTTTGCCATTTTTTTATTAATTTGTCATTTCAAACTAATAACTTATTTATTATGAAAAATTTAAAGAAAATCGCGAGACAAAGTTTAAAAACAATTACGGGTGGCCGTCCTGCCGCAGCCAGTGAATGTATAGCATGTGGCTGTCCAACAACCATCTGTTATTATCTTAATGGAAACGGCGGTGGTGGTGGCTGTGGAAATATTTTATGTGCATAATTATTTCTATAAACAAAGCCTTCCATTTCATGGAAAGCTTTGCTTTTTATTACAACTTAATGTCTGTTCCTTTTAACAAGCAGCACAATCATGGCAAGAACAAGACCGGCAATGCTTGACCACATAATATTTTCTATACCATAACGGTCAATCCAAAAACCTCCCAAAAGAGTACCTGCAGTAACCGCAAAATTCCCGCAGGAAGTAAAAATACTGTTGATGAACTCAGAGGTCTCTGATGAGGAAGACGTTACATTGATATTGCTGATCAGAAAACCTCCGGAATGAATAAGCCCCCAAAAAGTTACAATAAAAATCATCGGTGTAAAATAACTTCCGTAATGCCCAACCAGAAGGTGAATTCCGGATAATAAATCAGGAACACAAAAGTAGTCTGAAACGGAAACCTGCTCATATATTTTCCTGCAATTCTGTTTCCTGCAATTCCTGCGGTTCCAAACAGAAAAAATAGCATACTGATCTGTTTCCCGTTCATTTGGGTGACATTCTTTAAAAAATCTGCCATATAACCATAAGTTGAATACATGGCTGCAATGATGAAGAATGCCAGAAAAAGCCCGTTCCATAGATGTTTATTCCGGAATATTTTAATGGGAAATTTACCTGAAGATGTTTCCGGATTCTGAATGGATGGCAGATAAAACCATACTCCCGCCAGAGCGACTCCGTTAATAAAAGCAGTAAGCAAAAAAGAAGACTGCCAGGAGAAAAGGTCAGACATAAAAGTTGCCAATGGAACTCCTAAAACAGTTGCTAGTGTAAGCCCTGAAAAAATAATACTAACAGCCCTGGATTTCTCTGCAGGATCTGAGGTTTGCCCGGCGACAGATAAAGCAATGGACCAGTATACCGGATGAAAAAATGCAGGAATCATTCTAACGATGAGAAGGAGATAAAAATTGGTAATAAATGCAGACAGGATATTGGCAGCAACAAAAACCGATAAAGAAAAAATCAATAAGTTTTTCCTTTTGAAAGAAGACAATATAAGAAGCATGAAGGGCCCGAAAACAGCAACGATCAATGCAAATGCACTCAGCAGCCATCCCGCTTTTTCAATGGAAACCCGGAATGCGGAAGCAAGTTCGGGTAATACTCCAATCACTCCGAACTCTGTAGTGGTAATTCCGAAAACACCTAGTGCCAGTACATAAAGATTTCTGTTCATATTCATTATTTTTTTGCAAATTTGCAGAATAGACTATCAGAAAACTATATACTTACCTTTTAGTTCTATACTTACCTTTTTGAAAGTGTTAATCTAAAAAAACGTTGTTATGCCTGAATTTTTCCATGATAAAAGACTGTATTATACTCCTATTGAATTTGCATTAAGTCATATCGGCGGAACATGGAAGATGCCGATTTTGTGGAGACTGCAGGAGAAGCCACTCCGTTTTAGCGAGCTTAAAAAGGATATTCCTCATATTACAGATAAAATGCTCACCAGTCAGCTGCGTGAGCTGGAAGCTAAAGAGATGATTCACAGGGAAGTATTTCCCGTAATTCCTCCAAAAGTAGAGTATAGTCTTACAAAGAAAGGAGAGAAAGCCATTCCGGTTATTGAAACTATCATGAAATTTGGTTACGATCTGATTAAGGATGAGGGAATTGTTTTTCCTCCTAAAGAATGATAACATTTCATTTTCTGTTACATAAAGCTTTTTTCATACCTTCACCATAAAATTGATCCAACAGTATGAAGCTGAAATTAGGGATATTAGATCAGTCACCCGCCACCATGGGCGGCAGTGCGGCATCTGCATTGAAAAACAGTCTTAATCTTGCTGTAATGGCTGAAGAAACAGGGTTTCACAGCATCATGTATTCCGAACATCATGGAGTAGAAGCTTATGGAAGTTCCAGTCCCGAGCTTTTAGCTGCAATTGCTCTCAGTAAAACAAACCGGATCAAAATAGGAACTGCCGGAATCATGATGAGAAACTATTCAGCCTATAAGATTGCAGAATGGACCAAAATGCTGTCGACCCTATATCCTGAACGCTTTATTCTCGGCCTGGGAAAAGCTCCCGGAGGTTTAAAAGATGCTGTCATGGCACTGAACAATCATAAACCGGTAGTGTTATCCAATATGGAAACAAAGCTGGAGGAGATTATTCAATTTATAAAAGAGGAAGAAGGAGTTTATGATGGACTTATTGCACAGCCGACTCATGTACAGCATATTCCGGAAATTATGTGGCTGGGCTCAGGAATGACCTCCGCCCGGGAAGCTGCAAAGCATGGAGTTGGATATTCATTCGCTGCTTTTATGAATAGTGAGAACGGAAAGGAAAATACAGATACTTATCTCAGAGAATTTGACAGAACACAATATTTTTCCCAGCCTTCTCTGCAGGTTGCCGTATCGGTATCAGTAGCAGATACAATGGAAGATGCCAGACGGAATGCTTACGGAATGGCCTATCAGTTTTTACAATCCCGGAAATTAGAAAGTCCGGATGCGGTTCTTTCGCCGGAAGTGGTGGAACAGAAGATTCTGGGAACAAAGGATGAAGAAGAATTCTATACTGTTTTAAACAGAATTATTATAGAAACACCGGAATCTGTTAACCGGAGATTAGATGAAATTGCCCAAAAGTACAATACCGATGATCTCCTCATATTGTGTAATATGTACCGGGAAGAAGACCGCATCAACACGTATAAAAGTATCATTAAAAATAACAGATAAACTCCGCAGTATGAAATTCTGCTGTATGATGGAGTTTTATACTATAATTCAAACCCATGAAACAGAATATTTCAACATTCTATATCATTACCGGAGGTCCCGGAGCAGGAAAAACAACGTTGCTGGATGAATTAAGCCGCCGTGAAATGATAACTGTACCTGAAGAAGGAAGGAGAATCATTAAAGAACAGATGGATTCCGGTGGAGAAGGGCTTCCATGGCTTAACAAAGAACTTTTTGCAGAACTGATGTTCGAAGAATCCGTAAAAACCTACCTGAGAATAAGTCAGACAGCTTCTGCAAAACCTGTTTTCTTTGACCGTGGGATACTGGATGCACTGGGTTATATGAAACTTGAAAATATTCCTGTTCCGGAATCTATGGAGGTTAAAGCAAGAGAAATGATTTATCATAACAATGTTTTCATTCTGCCGCCATGGAAAGAGATTTACGAAAATGACCCTGAAAGAAAACAAACCTTCGAGAAATCTATGCTTACCTTTGAATGTATGAACGAAATTTATCAGGAATATGGTTACAATATTATAGAAGTCCCGAAAATTTCAGTAAAAAACAGAGCCCGTTTTATCCTTGACAAGCTCATATAAAGTATCATCATCACCTATTAATTATCACTCATCAATTATCAAGTATGAACCATCTTCCTTTTGAAAAAGAACTGATCGAAATGGCTGACAAAGACCTGTCCGTAAGAGAAAAACTATTGAAATCAGGAGCGCTTTCCGGAGGTTATCATCCCGAAATGGAAACTATTCATAGAGCCAATGCACAACGGCTGCGGGAAATTATTGCAGAAATCGGTTATCCTACCATCTCAAAAGTAGGTGAGGAAGCTAATGATGCAGCATGGCTGATCATCCAGCATGCTATCGGCGAACCCGAATTTATGAAAACAAGCTACGCTATGATGGAAAAGCATTGTAATGATATTAACCCTATCCATAAAGCCTATTTATACGACAGGATTCAGGTTTTTCAGGGTAAACCTCAAAAGTATGGTACTCAGCTGACCTCTGACGGAATAATTTATCCCGTAGAAAACAAAAAAAAGTTAAATACAGAACGCGAAAAGGTAAATCTGCGGGTCCTTTCCGAATCAGATATCAATAAAATCCCGGAGGTCCGAGACATTCCGGAAATTGATAGCAAAGACGCTGAATATACCGCCTGGAGGAAAAAAACAGGATGGATTTAAGACTCTTTTAATAAAGGTCTGGGATCAAACAGAACTTTTAAAGTACGGATCTTTCCATCCTTTATGTGATACCATCCCGAAGACTCTATTGTTTTTTCTCCCATATCAATATTGTACCAGAAACAAACATCTTCACCGGAAGTAAAAGTCTTAAGAATCTCATACTTAAACTTCATCTGCTTCATATCCTTGATGTAAACAGATGCGCCTTCTCTCTTTCCCATTACTCCTATAAATTTAAAATCAGGATCAAGACAGCTTTCTGCCTTATCAAAATTTTCTTCATTTAAATATTGGATAAAGAGTTCTGCTGTGTTTTGAGTTGTATTGTCCATAATATTCTGTTTATTGTCTATACAAAATTAACGGATCACCGGAGATTCTTCTTGTGACTATAATCATAAAGAGCTTATCTGTTTTAAAGCAATAATTCTTCCTTTTGCATAGGCAATCTGCTCTTTTTCCTTGTCCTGATCAGGATTGTTTTTGAGGTATGTCTGATAATATGTTGCGGCATTCTTAGGCTGCTTCAGATTGAGATCATAAAGAAGCCCCAAACGGTAATAAATAATATTGCTGGTACCAAAAGTTAATCCTCTTTTATAAGCTGTCAAAGCATCATTATACTGGTTTTTAGCTTCATAAATGCCTGCAAGTGCAGCATAATAAAGGTTGGTATGATCTGAAACAGCTTCGTCAATAGTCTTTTGTGCATAGATGGCAGCATTGTTATAATCTTTCAGTTCACGATAGCTCAGGGCCATAAAATATAATGTACCTTCATTTTGTACTCCCATATCTTCCAGTGTTTTATAAAGCGTGATACATTTCTGATAATCCTTTACATAAAAATAGGCCTGTCCGAGATCATTCATTACATTAACATCAGCATGGTTTTTCAGGAGCTTTTCACCTGTTTCAATCACTTCCGGATATTTGTGGAGTTGGTTGGCAGCCGGCAGTAGAGCCTGCAGTAAAGTAAAGTTCTCAGTATCGGCTGCAATGGCTGTTTTCAATACATCATATGCAGACTGGTATTGTTTGAGGCTGATGTAAGTTGCAGAAAGATCATAAGCAACATCGGGATCTGCAGAATTAAGGCTATTGGCTTTTTTGAGGTAAGAAAGTCTGGATTCAGGAGTTTCTGCATAAGCCGCAAGCTGTTTATAGGCACTGAAGTTAATACTGTCCAGCCGGATAATCTGTTGAAGATACGTTTTGGCATTGGAAACATTTCCCCGTCTGGAATTGATACTGGCCAAACTGAATAAGGTGGGCACACTGTCGGGTTGAATGGTGTTGATCTTCAGATAATTTTTTTCTGCTTCCGGTAGTTTTCCGGCCATCATATTACAATAGGCTATTTGTGACAGAGCTTTTATATCCTGTGTATCTCCGGGATATATACTCTGAAGATAAGTAGCTGCATCAGCATAACGTTGTGTTTCATAATACTCAAGAAGTTTTTCAGTATCAATTTTTGCAGACTGGGCAGTAAGATTTTTAAAGCTTAATAGAATAATACACAAGCAGATTCCTCTTTTCATCATGGTTATTTTTAACTAAAATATAGGTTATTTACCAGGCATCCAAATTTTAGTCTCACTTATCGGGGATTTTTTTATTCTGAATGGTTTATGATGAAACACTAAGTCAGATTTCTTATATTCACTTTATATAAAAATCAGGCAAAAGATATGGAAATAAAAACTGTACAGTCATTCATTGATTATTATGAAAAAATAAGAGAGAGAACCAACTGCATTATTGAAGTTGTTCCTCCTGAGCATATTGATTTTTCCTATAAACCGGGAAAATTTACCATTGGAGATCAGATAAGACATATTGCAGCCATCGAAAGGTATATGTACGGCGAAACCATATCAGGAAGGAAAAGTGCTTATCCGGGTTGTGGTAAAGACCTTGCCGACGGCTATGGGGATACCGTTAAGTTTTTTAACGAAATGCATAGGCAGACGCTTGAAATCATCACAGGGCTTTCAGATGAGGATCTTACCAGGAAATGCCTTACTCCTGCCAATCATGAAATTTCTGTGTGGAAATGGCTCCGGGCTATGATAGAACATGAAATCCACCACAGGGCAGAATTATATATCTATCTGAACCTTCTGGATGTAAAAACACCACAGATCTATGGATTTTCTGCAGAAGAAGTACAGGATATGAGTGTGAAACTATAGTGCTGAAAGGGAATAGCCGAAGAATATTCAATCGGTTGAGGTTAATTTGTATATTAGCCCATTCAAAAAAATAATAATGACCAGACCTCTTATCATTCCTCTTTTGCTATTCTTAAACAGTGCATATGCACAGACTCATCTGGAGCTTAAACCGGGAGACACCCTGAAATATTCACCACAAGCCCACAAACCATCATGGATTTCGGTACAGTCGGCTGATGCTAATCTGGGAATTGCTTTGTTCATGGATGGAAAGAAACTGAAAGAACAGGATGATTCCAGAGGAATAAAAAGTATCGAGCGCCTGTATTTTACTCCTGAAAAAGGAAAGAAATATGAAGTAAAGATCTGGGCTAAATCTTATCTTGAAAAAAGTAAAATCGCAAAAGTATCTATTGCCGAATCTAAAAGCGTACCTATTCTGAACGGCCAGTTCAGTTCCGATCAGTTTGTGGAAGATCTCAGAACATTCCGCCTGATCAGGGAAAAAGCAAATTCCGGACTCTATGTGTACAGAAGCAAAAAGCAGATAGACAGCATCTACCAGCAGGCGGAAGCAGAAGCCAGAAACAGTAAAAATATTTTTGATTTCTATAAAATCATTGCAAGACTTACCGGATTTGAAGGAAGCTGCCATAATTATACGGATTTACCTAATCACGCCTCCTATTATCTCACCCAGAAACCTGAATATTTGCCCATCACTCTGAAGAATATTGACGGACGCCTGCTTCAGGATTCAAAAGAGGCAGCAATACCTCTTGGTGCCGAAATTCTTTCCATCAACGGAGTTCCTGCAAAAGAAATGATCAGCCGTTTCTCGCAATACTATTTTTCTGATGGCTATTCCATGCCTTACAAGGAAACAACAGGTTTTGAAAGAGGAATGCTGGATAAATTTTATATGGAATTCGGAAACCATAAAAATTATGTGATCCGATATCAATGGAATGGAGCCGTAAAAGAAGTTTCTCTGGAAGGAATACCATTGGAAAGTTTCAAAAAACTTCAGGAATCAAGATATTCGCTTGCCTTTGACAAAAAACTGCTGTCTGAAAAATATAGCTTCAGCAAAGAAGGAGAAGGAATTTACAGATTATCTTTGAGAGGATTCGATTTTGCCACCGGAAAAGAAGATCCGGCCTATAAAAAATTCAGTGTTTTTCTTGATCAGATGATGGATACTCTGGAAAAGGAAAAAATACAGAATCTGATCATTGATCTCAGAGGAAATACAGGAGGCACAGGAGCTCTTTATGAAAAAGTATTCTCTTATCTTGCACAAAGACCTTTCCGTGACAGTCACTATGCTTACACCCAATTCAATGAAGTCCCTTTGGAGGAAAAACTCATTATAACTCCTCTTTTCCTTTCTAACGGCGTACAGGATAAACATGGCCTTAATGCCTATCTGAAACAGCTTTACCCTAAAAGTGTTCAGGGGAAATATTACTGGGCAGATGACAAGAATCCATCCGTTTTGCCTAATGAAAGAACTTTTAAAGGACAGCTGTATCTGCTTGTTGATCAAAGGGTAGCTTCTGCAGCTTCACACCTTGCTTCCCTTATTAAATCCTATACCAATGCTGTTGTGATTGGAAAAGAAACGGTAGGAGGCTATTATGAACATAATGGCCATCTTCCATTAGTGTATGAACTTCCCAATACCGGAATCCAGACAGGATTTTCTATTGTTCACGTCATTCAGGATGCTCAAAATCTTCCTGATCAGAAAAGAGGACAGGGGATTATTCCTCATGTGACAATACAGCAGACCGATCAGGAATTTCTTGATCAGACCGATGTTTATCTGAAAAAAGTAGCAGAACTTAGAAAACAATAAAAAGTTTTTCACACGCATAAAGCCAGCTGTAAATTCATTGTTTGCAGCTGGTTTTTTTATTCTAACAGTACAATAATATTTTATATTATTTCTATTTTAAGTGATAAATTTATCATTTTCATTTATTAAAAATTGTTAAATATTTATTTGATATAGAGGTGTTTATTTCTTTTTTTTTAATCATTTATTTTGGAATTATTGATGAAAAGTCGTAGAACTACGACAAAATTTCAGATTATCCATTGAAAATTTCCTGAATAGCAATTACCGCTTTATCTTTGTAATACCACCAATCCAATTACAAAAAATTAATAATGATTACAATCTGCATATTACAACAATAAAATCAGGTGAAATCCTGAATTTCAACAGGGATACAAAGTAAACTAATAGTTGTGCTTTTCCTTTTAACACCCTGTTACGACCTCAATATCCGGATTCCTCTTTACAGATGAAGCACGGATAGCGAAATGATCTGAACTTTTTGGTCGGATCAGTTTCAGTCTTAAAAAAATCTGACACCCAATCAATCAAAATATTACCATTATGTTTCAGGACGATCATTCACCCAAATTGCCTGTTTCCAAAGATAAAATTTCAGCTGTAAAAAATATTAAAGAAACATTGACAGATGAGGCCGTTAGCAAGACTGCTCAGGAAGTGCAGCAAAAATCGAGTGGAACCATTAAAAAAGCTTCAGAAAAAATGGCTCAGGCCCAGGCCTATACAGGGATGGCTCAAAACGGGTCCCAAATGTTTATGAACCAGGTTAAACAATCCAACCCTCCCACACTGGTAGAAGATAAAGTATGGGCTAAACAGCCAACTTCAGGAATTTATAATGCCAGCACGATACCGGGAAATCAGGTAGCCGGAATTAATCGTGTGGTAAAACTTGAAATCGTAATTGACGGAAAGGTCATTAAGCATTTCAAACATTTTCAGTTAAAACAAAGTGCTGTAAAACATCATGAATTTGATCTGATGCTGGCTCACGATAGTTTGGGAAATTCCGAAAACCACAATCTGGAAGAAGCTCAGAACTTTCTGGGAAAAAGAATTACGGTTATTTTCAGATATAAAGACGTTGAAGACGGTCCGGAAAGAAATTTCGTTGGAGTCATCACAGAAGTAGGTTTCAGCCAGGAAAAAGGAAGCCTGGGAAATATCGTTCTTACAGGATCCAGCCCTACGGTTCTTTTAGATGCAGCACCCCATATTCAAAGTTTTGGCGGAGCCCAGGAAATCAGTCTGAACAGTATTGCAGATCAGGTGATCAAAGAAGGTCTGGGACAAAATACGTTCGATTTCAGAGTAGACGCAGCCCATGGAAATGTTTCTTACAGCTCACAATATGAAGAAACTCATTATAACTATCTGGCCCGAATTGCGGAAGCCTACGGTGAACAGTTTTATTATGATGGCGAAGTACTGCATTTCGGGAAACTTCCACCGCAGGAAAAACCTGTAAAGCTAACCTATGGCAGCAGTGTGAGTGATGTCAAGATAAAAATGAAGGCACAGCACGTGAATCCGTCATTTTACGGTTACAACAGCAGTAAAAATGAAAAATTAACGGCTGGAAGCTCAAAGATTAATCACACCTCAGATATTGCGAAGAGAGCCTATGAAATTTCAGAAAAAACATTTACCACTCCATCGCTGAGGGTAGCTCCAATAAAAGCGGTGTCTTTCATGGATGTGGAAACTTCTCAGAAAGGAACTGCCGGAAGTAAGGCTGCTGAAGTCTTTGTTATTTCAGGAGTTACAACAGTACCATTCCTTTATCCCGGCTGTATCGCTGATATTGAAATGAGAAAAGCCGAAAGCAGTGAAACAACCTATTTTACCAAACTGATGATTACAGACATGTATCATGAGGTAGATGCCAGAGGATATTATACCGGCACTTTTGAGGCAATAGCTTCTGATACAGGATTTATTCCCCGTCCGGAGTTCCATACCCCCAAAGCGGATGCCCAGTTTGCCAAAGTAATTTCCAATGCAGATCCTTTAAACCAGGGAAGAGTGAAAGTGCAGTTTGACTGGCAGAATGGCTCTACTACAACAGAATATATCAGAGTGATGACTCCTGATGGCGGAGGCAGCGAAAAAGTGAGTAAAAATCGTGGATTTATGGCGATTCCGGAGGAAGGAGATCAGGTAGTGGTCAATTTTGCACACCAGCATCCTGACCGTCCGTTTGTGATGGGAGGAATGTTCCATGGCGGAGTTGGCGGTGGCGGCGGTGCCGGAAATAATATTAAAAGCTTAAGCAGTAAAAGCGGACATACCATGAGTCTGGATGATGCCGGTGGAATTACCGTAAAAGATAAAGATCAAAATTCTGTTTTTCTGGATGGAGCAGGAAATATAAGCATAGACAGCAAAATTTCCATTACGCTGAATTGCGGAAGCAGCTCGATTTATATGGATAAAGAGGGAAATATTCAGATTAAAGGAAAAGAAATATTCATACAGGGAGTCAATATTGGTGTTGGCGGCACAACGAGTATTGGAGTTGGAGTAGGTCCTGAAGACGGTGAACCTACTTCAGGTGTCGGAATCAAATCCGATACACTGGATATCGGAACCAATACGCTTTCCATGAGAGGTGATACTGAAGCCAATCTCAGCAGTGGAGGAAAAATCAATGTCGGTGGAGGAAGCGAGACGAATATTGTAAGTGGAACTGTAAAACTGAATTAATGAATCCGGTAGATTTGGAGTTGGTAAAATTAAAAAGACAATGGCAGAAAGTGGTTTCAAAGAATGAAGAAAAGCCTATGCTGATCTGTTTGGGAGAAAAACATGAAACCGATCTTTTTGATGGATTTATCAAGTCGAAACTTTCTGAAGATGAAGAAGGAGATGATGTTTTTTTACTCCATTACCAGGAATTTAACGGAATGAATTCCTTCGGACAAACCTTATTGGATGAATGGACTGAGTTCTGTGAAATGCTGAAGAAAAGCGAGGCAGATATTCCCCATTGGAATCTGGAAAAGCCGGATGAAAGTTTTAAAACAGATGCTTACAAAGCTTTTTACCCTTTGCTGGAACTAAAGAAAAACTTCCCGAATATTAAGGATTCTAAAATCTATATCTACATTGCTCCGCTCAGGATTAATGATACCGAAGAACTTTCTTTATGGGTGAAAGAATGGTGCAGGATCTGTGAAGCAACGGGAAATAAAGATATTAAACTGGTTTGGGCGGAACATCACCATTACAGGACTCTGCCCGATATCTCTTCAGCCCATAGCTTCAGAATAGAGGTAGACATTCATCAGTTAATGCAGAATACTGCCGCTCATACCAACCGTAAGAAGAACAGCCCGGATACAGACTTCCAGCAGCAGATTCTTATAGCGAGTAATCATTTAAGCAAAGAAAGATTCAAAGAAGCAGAGCACGCATTGAAAAAGGCGGTGAAGCTCGCCGGAGAACAAAAAAATAAACAGGGCGAAATTTCTGCCTATTTTATGCTTACCCAGGCATATATAGCGGACAGGAAGAAGGATAGGGCAGAAGATACCTATCGGACAATATTTGAAAAAGTAGAACCTGATACTCCTCTGGAAGTTCAGATGTATATGAATTATGGCAGCCATTTATTAGGCAACTCCAAAAAGTCCAGGGCAGAAAAAGCATTTGAAAAAGCCGCAGAGACGGCTCATAAAATAGGAGAATATGCAATGGCGATTGAGTGTTACAGGATCATCGCTACATTGAATGATACGGTGCTGACAAAAGATAAAATGATCCGGTATTTTGAAAAATGTCTGGATATAGCAAAACTGATGGATCCTTCAGCAAGAGAACAGAGCAGTCTGAGGTTTGTTGCCTCAATGCTTATTCTCAAATATGAAGGCGATACTGATAAAAAAACAAAACTGGATAGTGAAATGAAGACTTATTTTGGTGATGACTGGAAGGTGAGCGTGGAAAAACCAAAAGCAGGGTAATCTCAAATTAAAAGAATCATGGCAGATCTGAATAAAAAAACTGTAAAACCCATTAAAGTAGCAAAACCGGACATGAACCCAGACCGCTCATGGAAGATAAATACAGATGTTACTTCGGTAAGCTGGGGTAAAACCAAACAGGGATGGAAGAACGGAATGAAGAATAATTTCGATTCCCTGAATCCCGTTTCCATGGCCAAATCTATAGTGGGAGGAGATGCCGGACAGCCGGAAAAAAGCAGTGGAGGCGGAGGCGGAGGTGGCGACAGTGCCGTGACAGTAGAAAAGGCCGCTCCGGAAAGCAAAGTGAAACTGATTAAGGTTAATAATCCTGCAATGCCTTCCACAGCCATTCAGCATACAAGTAAACATTTTGATATCGTACTGGCCATTGATATCCACTGGACTCTCATACCGCCGCCACCTTCATTCATGTTTATTCCACTGCCGCTGCCTCATCCGTTTATCGGGATTGTTTTTGATATAATGGATTATATAACCATTAAAATTCCGATTCCGCAATTTGCCAGAAATCTGATGCCTTCTCTTCCGGAAAATATTCCGCTGGGTGGCTCTATATATGTTCATGGAAGGCACAAAGCAACCACCACAACCAGTGTGATGGGAGTGGTCATTCCGTTCAGACATGTCACATCGCTTATTCCGGTGTATATCATTCCTTTTCCTCAGGAAGCTCCACACGAAGGAGAAGTGTATTACGGTTCGCAGACCGTTCTGGCGCAGGGAAGTAAAATGAGCGGTAACCAGCCTCAGCAGGTATTAACCTGTATGGGATTTCCTTTCGGAATGACAATGCTGCCCGCAATGCCTGATAAGCCAAAAAAAAATCCATTGGCCTATTTTGCTTTTTATAATAACTTTTCAAGCATGTATATTCAGATCAATACGGGTGGACCGGTTTTGGTAGGAGGCGCTTTTGTACCCCATGTTTATACACCCGGAGAAATGCTGATGCGTCTTGCCGGAATGTTTTTAATGAGAAGTTTAACCAAGAAATTAGGAAAACTTGGTGCTAACGGTTTAAAAAAGCTAAATAACAGTGTTCTTAAAAAGGCACCTTTCAATAAATTCAAATTAGCCAATGCATTATCCAAAAAATTATGTCATTACGGCCTTGAACCTGTAAATTTTGCAACCGGTGCCATGGTTTTTGAATGGGATGATTTTATAATTCAGGGCAGTACACCTTTAAGCTGGAAAAATATCTGGCACAGCGACCGGCCTTATGATTTCGGACCTCTTGGAAATGGCGTTTTCAATAATCATGATCTGTTTATTCTTCCTGATGAAGATAATAAGTTTGCAGGCTGGATGCATCCGGACGAAAATATGGCAATGCTGATTCCTGCACCGGAGATTGGAGAAGAAATGACTTATTTCAGAGATCAGAAAATATGGCAGTACAGACCCAATAGCAGTATCTGGATTGTTCGTAAAGGAACTGATGTTTATACATATAAACGTTTTCATCATATTTCGGAAGGAGTTGTTTATAAGGTAACCCGTATTGAATATGGTGACGGAACAATCAGGGAATATGAGTATGAAGCCAGGAACATTGTACTGAAAAGTATAAAAGATGTAAAAACTGGCTGCAGTATAGAAACTGTAATTCACCCGACATATAAAAAAGTAACAGAAGTTTACTATTGTTATAAAAACCAGAGAGATCTGCAGGTTAGGTACGACTATGATGAACGTGGCAACCTTACCCATGTCTGGGATATTCACAAAAAGGCCATTGTGTTTGACTATGATGGAGAAAACCATGTTGTGAAAAGAACCAACCGGAACGGGATGAGCTATCAATGGGAATATGATAAAAACGGAAGAGTAGTTCATACCAAAGGTACGGATGGATATATGGAAGGAAGACTTCATTACCATGATGAGGAAGGTTACACAGAAGTTATCTATCCAAAGCAAAACAATAAAACCGAGGAATATCATTATGATGAAAACTTTCTGGTTTACAAAAAAGTAAATGGAGAAGGTGGAGAAACCTGGTACGATTATACAGCCCACAACGAGTTGAAAATGACGGGGTCCCCGGAAGGAAGAGTTCAGGGATATACCTATGATGAAATGGGAAATATTAAAATCTTCCATACCCCGGATGGAGAAGAATACCATTATCAATACAATGAATTCGGACAGGTAATTGCCCGTTTCTCTCCTTCGGGAGCTTCGGAAACATGGAGCTATGATGAAGAAGGAAAACTAATCAGCTATACCGACCCTGCTGAAGAAAGTGTATACTATGAATATGCAGACGGTGAAAGAATTCCTGAAAGAAGCAGCAGAGAAGAGATTGCTACTTATTATAAATATAACCAGAGAGGCCAGCTTACTCAGCTCACCAACACCGCGGGAGCCGAGCAGTACTGGAAATATGATGAGTATGGAAGGCTGACGGTGTTCAGTCCGGGCCCTTTGAACAGAACCCTCTGGAACAGGGATAAAATGGGAAGAGTGGTTGAAGTGAGCGAGCAGGGGCAATTCCCGTTAAAATTCCGTTATGATGCCTATGATCTTCCGGTGTATGCTACCGACGGGCGTGCAGAATGGCTCATGAGCTATACGCCGATGGGAAGCCTTAAACGTCAAGTCCGCAGGAATGCTCTTTCCCATAAAAAAGAAGAAACATTGTTTTTCGGGTATGATGCTTATGAAAATTTAATGAGCATTACCAATGAGAAAGGAGAAGTCTATTCTTTTGAAAGAAATAATAATAATGATATCATTGGTGAAATAGGGTTTGACGGCCAGAAAAAGTTCTTTGTAAGAGATAAAGACGGAATGGTTACCCAAACCAGGACTCCTCAGGGAAAAGATATTTTTCATGAATATGATCTGGGCGGAAGATTGACACAGACCCATTATCCCGACGGAACCTGGGAAGCCTATCAGTATGACACTTCAGGATTATTGGTTAAAGCAGATAATGAAAACAGCAGTGTCGCTTTTCAGAGAAATAAATTAGGACAGGTCACCAGTGAAAAACAGGGTGAGCATACGATTCAATATGAATATGACAGTCAGGCAAATCTGATCGGTTTGAAAAGCAGTCTGGGAGCCGAAGTAGACTATTCTTATAATGATCTGGGACAGCTTAAAACGGTAACTGCCGCAACTCCGGAAGTGCATGCACCCTGGCAGATGAATCTTGAGATCAGCCGGAATGGGCAGATGCATTCCCGTGAAATGACCGGCGGGGTGGAAAGCATTTTTGAATTTGACCATATCGGAATGCCGGTAAGTCAGAAAGTAACAGTGAATAAAACCAATACTACCTTCCATAAAGACTACAGCTGGGGAGCCGGAAACCGGTTGCTGCATACCCTGGACAGGGTGACGGGCGGAAGAACAAGATTTGATTACGATGCTTTCGGAAGCCTTGTTGCTGCAGAATATTCGAACGGAGAGGTGCAGTACAAAAATCCGGATGCTACGGGATGTTTATATGAAAGCGCCCGGCAGACTGACCGCGTCTACGACAAAGGAGGAAAGCTGATGCGTGATAAAAACTGGTTCTACCATTACGATGAAGAAGGAAATTTATTGTTAAAAAGTAAACGGCCAATCAACGATGCCAAGCCGGAGCATAAAGAAGAACAAGAGAATACACATCCTTATTATAAAACCATTGCTTCAGATTGGCTGAATAGCCCGAAACTGCCGGATGGAGCCGATTTACCCAATGTAACCGAAGACTCTCCAACAGAAATTCAAAGCCCGGAATGGTCTGCCAGAGACTGGGCATATTCCTGGAATGCCAACGGAATGCTGGCCAAAGTAAAGCGCCCCGACGGGAAAGAAGTAAGTTTTGAGTATGATGCCCTCGGAAGAAGAACCTCAAAAATTGGTCTGAAGAAAATAACTCGTTATATTTGGGATGGTAACGTTCTCCTGCATGAATGGAGCTATGATGCAGAAGAAGTTCCTGTAACGGTTGTAGATGATGACGGAAATGTCAGCGTTGGAAAAGAACCTGTGGAGAATGTGGTGACCTGGGTGTATGAAAGGGGAAGTCATGTGCCGAGTGCGAAAATAATAGATAATGAATGTTACACTATTGTTAATGACTATTTAGGAACGCCAATACAGGTTTACACTGAAAGAGGAGAAAAGGTTTGGGAGAGAGAACTCAACATTTATGGAGATATAAAAGTTGAAATTGGTGTTGAAAATTTTGTGCCTTTCCGTTATCAGGGACAGTATTATGATGTTGAAATTGATCTTTGCTATAATAGATTAAGATATTATGATGTAAAAAGTGGTTTATATATTAGCAAAGATCCAATAGATATTGATGGAGGTTATAATATCTATGCATATGTTCATGATTCTAACAACTATTTAGATATATTTGGTTTAGCCGGGCAAAGATGGGCTGGAAAAACTAAAAAAGATGGTACCCCTTATCAAAAGCCAGGACCGAAAAGTAAAGGAACTGGTGACCATAACGCTAAAATTGATGAAATCATAGCAAGAGAAACAGCCAAACCTGGAGTAGAGCATATTGGTGGAGGTTCTAAAACAGAAATAATATTAGAAGACTTAGGAGGGCATAAGGATGTGAGAAGAATGGATGCATCATTTAAAAATGCTGATGGAGATATATACCACATAAATGTTGGACGAACATTAGAAGATGGAAAAACAGGAGTAATAAGAGAAAGATTAGCTTTGGAAGATGTTAGAAATGCTGGCCATAATGTTACCTTTGAAGGATATGGTAAAGCATCTGCGTATAGATAATTTAAAATAGTAAATATAATAAATGGCAAGTAAAATAAGTGTTTTAAATACAATTGATAATGTAATAGAGTATGCTAGACCTCTTTTGGATAAGTATGAAGTTTACCTGTATATTGAATATAGAGATTCAGGAAAAGTGTGGTATACTTTGTTAGAAAATAATGTTAAAGAAATTGACATTAATGAAAGTTATAGTTGTTTTTTTCTATCCACAAAGTTAATTGATGTTTCACATAAAATAAGTTTTTATAGCGATGAGATATATGGTTATACAATAGAAGGAACCGGAGGTAGACAAGATGGAGATAATATTGAACAGACAGCATTAAGGATGATAAGCAAGACTCCTGAAAAAAATATTAAATCATTTTTTAATGCACTGCTTAATATGTTAAAGAAAGATACTGATTATGAGAAAGGCGTTTACTCTGGCGCGGGAACTTTTTACAAGGATATTTTTTATTTAAAAAGTATGGCACAGAGTAAAATATTCTGGTTTGACTTCAAAAGAAAAGATAAACCCATTCAAATTACTGGATAACCAGCTATTGGTTGATATAGAATTACTATAAATTGATTTTATACATGAATAGGTATTACATAAAAGAAAAATTAAATTTTCTTAAAGCCAATCCAGGGAAATTGAATACAATAGTACCAAAAGAGTTTTTTCTTAATCCTGTTATCCCCGAATCAGAAGTTTTTTCTATTGAAAATAACAATAAAATTAAGTTTCCTGAAGATTACAGAGATTTTATTACGAAAATAGGGAATGGTTGCATTGGGCCTGATTATGGCCTTTTATCATTACAGGAATCAATGATTGACTTTAAGCTCAGAACAAAACCTGCGATTGATTTATCAATACCTTTTCCTTATTCTGAAAGCTGGAATGAAGATTGGATTTTTGATATTGATTGGGATGGTGGAGAGCGGCCAAATGAAGACCAATTAAATCCATATATGGATACTAGCCATATAAATGGATGTTTACAGATTTGTCATATTGGGCATGGATGTACATATCTTTTGGTTGTAAACGGAAGTGAACGTGGAAAAATTTGGACTGATGACAGAGCTGATTATGGAGGCATAAATCCTTTACTGGATGATGATGGCTTGGCAATATCTTTTGAACGTTGGTATCTTGATTGGCTTGAGGAAGTTATTGATTAAAGTGAAGCAGGCTGAACGAGATCGAGCATTAAACTGAATAAAAACTATAATAATGTCAATCAAATCAGAGTACTTCAATTTACATGACTGGGATCGGGTAGAATTTTTAAAGAAAATTGAATTTGAAGATGAGCCATCCAAATGGGAATTATTGGATCATATTATTCAAGATGAAGAAGAGTATGATTTAGCCCGTACTGAAGCATCGAAAATTTTAGAAATTGCTGAAATTCCGGGTCATATAAAAGACAAGATTATGAAAACCCTCATTGGAGTTATCGAAAATACAGAAGATTACGATGTTAAAAACTATGCAACAAGTGCGATGGTAAATTTTGTAGAATATTCTCAAATAAGAACTGTCGCAAAAAATCTGGTTTTAAACATAGATGAAGATATTGATATACGTTATAATGCTTTTGACGTTATCAAGAAAACTTCTGACATAGATGAAAGAAATGAAATACTAAAGAAGTTACTTAATGATACGGATTTTCAGAAATCTGCTCGGACAGTTCTTAGTTTTTGAGGCAAGTATTGTAAAGTTTATTAAATCATTAGAATAAAAAATAATATGTAATCCAAATCCAATTCAAATATATTATGAAAAAAATATTCTCTGAACTTAAAGGTTTCGTGATATTCAGTCCACAGCTTTTAGCGCAGTATCTGCAGGATCATCAGCTTTCAGGTACTAATATTTTAAAATATTTCGTAGAAAATGAACATGGCGATGAAATAACAAAGTCGGGAATTGCTATTCCGATAATAGGGGTAGAAGAAGATTATTATGCATTCCGTGTTTCTGTGAATGATGAAAAGATTCTGAGTGATGAAGAAGTAGAGGTGGAATCAAAAGGCTGGATATTTCAGACGGCGAATAATGAAGTAAAAATTGTCGGCATTGGATATCTGAAGGATATCGCTGCCATCAGTGAAGAAAACAGTGTTACCCTTTCTCTTGAAAACGGGTGGTACTCCTTAAAAATAAGGGGCGGAAATAAAAATGGTGAAAGATTATTTGAACTGAATATGCAGAAACAGGACATGCATCCTGCTTTTAGTGGAGATATCACCACTGAATATTACTACGGATAGTATTTAAAGCTTAATACTTTCTGTGTAAGGATAAATAGCTGATGGTGAGTTCTTAATGTTTATGTTTGACAAACTTGAGAAAATAAAGATTTCTGCAAAGTTGCAGAAATACGAATTTTATTGAAAAAATATTTTGTCAGTAATAAAAAACTTTCTATATTTGCACCACTGAAAACAACGGTGCTACCGGAGTTTAAGGAGAGTTGGCAGAGTGGTCGATTGCGGCAGTCTTGAAAACTGTTGACTGTAACAGGTCCGGGGGTTCGAATCCCTCACTCTCCGCCAGGTTAGAAACCAAAATAAGCTAAAACGCTGTAAACATCAATGTTTACAGCGTTTTTTGTTTTAGCGCAGTATCAAAAAAAACCAAAATAGGTCACGATTTATATGACCTATTTCGTGTCCCATTAAAAAAATCACAAAAATGGGTCACGAAAAATCAAGGAAAGCCCGACCAATAGGCAGTTTAACGATTGTACATCTTGCAAAAAGTGGTAACAAAAAGTAAATTATTAAACCATTAAAGTTATCACACAATGAACAAAACATTCAACCTGTTATTCTTTATCAAAAAGAATAAAATCAGAACAAACGGAACCGCTCCCATCTACTTACGAATCACGATAGACGGCAAGGCAGCAGACATTGCCGCTAAAAGGTATATCGATCCGAAAAAGTGGGATGTTAAAGCACACAAGGCATTGGGTAATTCGCAAGAAGCCAAAACGCTGAATCTCTATCTTAAAACTTTGGAACAGAAAGTTTACGATTTCCACTACCTAATGCTGAAAGAAGAAAACTTCGTAACTGCAGAGAGTTTAAAATCTAAACTGCTTGGAACTGATATTGAGCAAAGAATGCTTATTCCAATATTCCAAGAGCATAATGACAAAGTGGAAGCCTTGGTCGGTCAGGATTTTGCACCAGGAACATTGGAACGTTACAAAACTTCTTTAAAACATACTCAGGAATTTATTAACTGGAAATACAAAGTTTCTGATATCGACATCACACAAATCGATCACGGTTTTATCAGTGATTATGATTTCTGGCTGCGCAGTGTGCGTAAATGTGGAAACAATACTGCTGTGAAATATCTCAAGAATTTCAAAAAGATCATCCGACTGTGTATGGCGCACGGCTGGATCACGAAAGATCCTTTTCTGGGTTACAAAGCAAAGATCAAAGCTGTGGAACGTCCTTACCTTACCAAAGAAGAAATTCAGATGATCTACGAAAAGGAATTTGCATCAGATCGATTGAACCAGGTTCGCGATATTTTTCTTTTCAGCTGCTATACCGGCCTGGCTTATGTGGATGTAAAGCAATTGTCAAAATCTAACGTCAATATCGGCGTTGATGGTGATCAATGGATCTTTACCCACCGTCAAAAGACAGATACCTCAACCAGAGTTCCGTTATTGCCTTTGGCTCAAGAGCTGGTTTTAAAATATGAGAATCATCCGCAGTGCGTCAATTCAGATTTGCTGTTTCCTGTTCTCAGCAATCAGAAAATGAATTCTTATCTGAAAGAAATTGCGAGCGTTTGTGGAATCAATAAGGATTTGACCTTCCATATCGCAAGGCATACTTTTGCTACTACCGTTACTTTATCCAATGGGGTTCCCATTGAAAGTGTAAGTAAAATGCTTGGGCATACGAATATTAAGACTACTCAGCATTATGCTAAGATTCTGGATAAGAAAGTGAGTGATGATATGGCATCGTTGAAGGAAAAATTTTTGGATAAGAAGTAATAGTCAAAAATTTCATCTTGAAGATTATTATGGTAAATTAGTAATAATGTTGAATATCAACTAATTTTACGCTTTACCATAATTTTTTTATAGCAATCTTTACTATTTTTGTTATTCATACTTTTTTGAATGGCTCAAAATAAAAATGCTCAAATCAGATACAAAACTCTTGAAAGATGTTTTTCAAATATTTATAAAAAGTATTTCATAAATGATTTAATTAAACATTGTTCAGGTGTACTTACTGATTATTACGTTGCAGAAACAACCATTTCCCGTAGGCAAATTTTAGCAGATATAAATTTCATGCGTAGTGAAGCCGGTTTTGATGCACCTATTGAAAGTTATAAAGATGGGAAAAAAGTATTTTATCGTTATTCTAATCCTAAATTTTCAATTTTAAAAAGCCCCCTAAATCCTTCAGAATTAAATTCCTTAAATGAAGCTATAGAAACACTATCTAGAATCAATAATCAATCTTTAGATATAAAATACAAAAGTTTTATTTCAGATCAAGAGAAAGTTTTAGTTGTTTCACCATATTATTTGAAACAATATAACAATCGATGGTTTTTATTTGGTTATAATAATCATTTGAATAAAATCCAAAATCTAGCACTTGATCGAATAATTAATATCAAGCCTTCTAAAGCAGAGTACAAAATTTGCGAAATTAATTTTGACGAATATTTTAGCGACATTATAGGTGTATCTAATGAGGAATCTAAAGAACCTGTTGATATAACTATTGAATTATCTGAAAACATAATTCCTTACATTAATTCAAAGCCTCTTCATGGATCTCAGAGAATTATAGGAAATGTATTGTATCTTAAGGTGAAACTTAATTATGAACTAGAATCTTTAATTCTTTCTTATGGTGAGAACATGTACATTTTACAACCTAAAGAATTGAAGTTAGTTATAAAAGATAGAATAGATAAGATTAAATTGGCAGATAGTGCGGTTGGAAATATATTTAAAACAAATATCTAGATAATTTGTAATTATCTATGCAGATTAGCTGCATAGATAACATTTACATTTGAAAAAAACTTTGATGAGCGAATTTATTAAAATATTACACGCAAGAAAATTGAGGTTTCATAATGGTCAGCCACTATGGAAATATAATATATCAGATTTTGAATTTGAACAGTTAAAAGTTAGATTCCAAACTGTTGAAAAAGTCTCAAATCTCGACCCACGTACTTGTGCACTATACTATGCAGAATGGTGGAAAAGGAATTACAATGGAGGATATCCTTCTAAAGTTGATGTATATAATTCTATAGGTGGAAAGTATTTGTGTTTTGACGTGGAAGAATTTTTCAAATTGGCAAAGAAAGGAGGAGACTACTTGAGTTTTAATTGGATTAAAATTCAAAATACTTTATATCTTAAAACACTACTTCTACAAGGAGGTTTACCCATAAATCATATTAAAAACAATAAAGGAAAATATCGAGATTTTCTACTAAAAATTATACATCTCAATCCAAATAGTATTGATGATTTTTCATCAGATACTGAGTTAATATCTTTTTTACCAAAGTCTAGTCAAAATCATATTATTTATTCGAGTTGTCTCGAAATTGTAAGAGCTGTTTTAGATAACGATGAAACAATCTTGCTGTCATTTCAGGAAAACAATGATTTAAAGGGAATCGCAGAAGATCTGATTAAAGAAAGAGATAAGGTTATTAGAAAAGGGAATTCTCTGAAATTTAAGTGGTTTTTTAATAAAATTCAAAAATCCTTTTTCTTAAATACTTCGTTGAATTCTAAAATCACAAAGCAAGACCTTCAATATTTTTTGAATGATACTCAACTGGAATTACAAAATGAATATAGACTTTTCGTTGATAGTGATTTAGTTGCTAAAATTGTTAAAAGAACAGATGGAACTTATAAGTTGATTCAAATTACAAATGTTGTAAAATATGAAAATTTAGATCCTGATATATATATTATTGATTCTACAGATAGAACTTATCCTGCAAATCATTTATTATATCATAAATTGTATTTCGATACACCCTCACTATGGAATAGTAGTGATAATGAAATTTACTTTTTAGAAAAATCACGCTATACTCGTAATAGTTCAGCATTTATATTATGTGACAATTCATTTTCTTGTCAAGGAAATGTAGAACTTAAAGAAGAATATTCAATAAATGAAAATAAATATTTTTTCATTAAGTTCAAAAATCAATTGCATCTTCAAAAAGAGGGTGGAAATGGCTATAAATTTAATACCAATATAGAAAGCTTTTTTGAGTGGACCATATTGGGAGATCGCCCTAAATGGATTCTTAAATCGAATTTGGAGATTGTAAGAAATCAACTGCGCGTGTTAGTTTATGATAAAAATGGACAAAGGATTTGTCACCCTCTTATTCAATGGAAGCCTTCGGATAAGCTTGAATGGAATTCTTTAAATACACCTCTTTCTAAGGGGGTTATAGATATTAAAATTACACATAATGAGATTGAAGAGTTCGATAGAGTTTTTAATATTGCCGATTTGGAGCTTACAGTGATTTCCAAAGATCACCTTTTTATTTTTGAAAATAGTCAACCTTTTACAATAGAAATTTATTCTTCCAATCTTTATGATTTTTTTATTAAGGATTTTGGCACTAAGTTTAATATTATTGACCACAGTTCATTTCCAACATCTATAAAAACTAGATTTAGTATAAACAGACAATCTGCAGGGCTTATTGCTGAAGTAACCTCTCCCTTTCAAGGTTTGTGCATAGTTGATCAAAACGGCCAGAAGATTGATAACGAAGTACTTTATTTAGACAATATCAGAGGCTGGAGGTTAATTTCTAATTTGTATGCAAGAGAATTTGAAATTTCTTTTAGAAATCACAAGAATGATGAAATTACGATTAATAAAACAATTGACAGAAAAGTAATTTCTTTAATTGAGTTTTCTGATACATTTAAATCCTTGTTTCAACTTTATAATGTGATTGATGATGACAATTATGTTGATGTTGCCATTTCCGAAATTTTTACCCATTCCAAACCTAAGAAGATTAAAAGTTTCATCATAAAACAATTTTCTAAAACGGTGATTTGGGAAGTAAATAAGCATAACAAAATTCGATTCATGGATGATGATCTTGAATTTGCAAATACAGTTTTTGCTTTGCCTCTAGATTGTGATTTGGATGAAATTGACAAAATAGAGCTTAAAAAAGAACAAGACTGTTTCTCTTTGCAGAAAATAAACATTGAAAAATTTATTCTCTTTTCTTCAAAAAATACTTTTCCAAAGATAAAACCTGTTTTTATAAGCGTGAATCCTGACAATGAATTTACAAATGATAATGATAGATCTTCAAGAATGATATCTTTTGCTGATCAGCTTTTGAATCAGGATTTTGAGAGTAATATTTGGAATAAATTCTGGGTGTATTATATTTTATGTAGAGAAAATGATTTGCCTTTTGCAACTTTTGATATTATAAAATCAATCACAACATCTTCGGAACTAGCAGCTAAAGCATTTGTATTCTTATCGGAAAAATTTGATAATGGACAATTTACTTTTTCCGGAAATAATTTTATCGAGCTTGAAAATGATTTAGGTTTCTCTTTTCATTGGATTAAACTTGAGCATTGGTATCAATACCCTCAAAATTTCGAAGCAATTGCTACAATGTTTGGGTATCATTTTCAAAATCTTAAAGTTTGCTTATTACAAAATAAAGTAAATAAGGGTTTTGTTTTTCTTGCAGAATTAAATAATGCGAGAGAAAGATTAGGCAACCGTGTATTAAATCAATTACCAAAGTATGATCTGACAAAAGATAGAAATATCTATTTAAAACCTATACCCAACCAACAATGGAGTGATCAGGTTAATATTTTGGTTATTGCACCTTTGGCAGTTGCTTCCTCAATAAGAAAAGAGAATCAGGGCTTATGGCATACGAACGGAGATAATTACCGCAGAATGATAAAATATGTTGAAAATATTGACAAAAAGTGGTACGAAGATTCATTGATTTATTACCTAAACTAAGCAGAAAAATTATAAAAACTAATAATTATGAGTGAACTTATTTTTAAAAAAATCTACACCGAAATTCAAGACAGACTCACAGATTCTATATTATCTCTTTGGGCGACAGGAGATGCGAAATTTCAGAATTATTTGGAAGAATTATTATGTCATGAAAATCTCTTAGCGGAGCCTGTATTTCAAAATACATTCCCATGGACTCCTGCGACAAAAACATTTGGAGAACTAACAGATTTATTTGATCAAAATCTTATAAAAAAATTAGATAAAATAAAAGGTGAATATGAATTTCCAAAAGATAGAAAACCTTATCTACATCAGATTATTAGTTGGGAAAAACTTCTTTCGGAAAAAAAGTCTATTGCTGTTACAACAGGAACAGGATCTGGTAAAACAGAATGCTTTATGTTACCTGTATTACAAGATTTATATCAAAACTGTAAAGATGAAATTGGTGTAAGGGCAATTTTTCTGTATCCTTTAAATGCTTTAATTGGCAGTCAAAAAAAACGTATTGACACATGGGTAAAAGCGATTGGCGGATTAAATTATGCTGTTTATAACGGAAATACAGATGAAGAGGCGACCGGAAATAATGCAAGAAACGCACTTCCAGAATTGATTTCTAGAAAGCAGATTAGAAATACACCTCCGCAGATATTATTTACAAACCCATCAATGTTAGAATATCTTTTAGTGAGAGATAAAGACGTTTCATTACTAGAAAACTCTAAAGGTAAATTAAGATGGATTTTGTTAGATGAAGCACATACATTGGTTGGGTCTGCTGCGACAGAAATGGCTTTATTAATCAGAAGAGTTGTAGATGCATTTGAAGTTAATGTGAAAGATTTACGATTTGCAATTACTTCGGCAACTGTTGGTTCTGGAGAAGACAGCAATCATAAGCTGAAAGATTTCATGGCCAATCTTTGTGGTATTGATAGTACTCAAATAGAAGTGATTACAGGAAATCGTCAGTTAACAGATTTGTCTGATGAATTTGAAATCGATAATAAGCCTGAGGTTCAACAATTAAGAAATCAAATTTATGCTTCACCAGCTATTAAATTATCAGAAATTTCTAATCATTTTGTTGCTGACGATGCTTCTACAGAGGAAAAATTGGAATGGTTAGATAGTCTTGTGGAAAAAAAAGATCTGCAAGAAAATTCTATACTTCCATTAAGAATGCATCTTTTTTCACGAGGCATAGGCGGAGTGTACGCTTGTTCAAATCCAGAATGCAATAAGCATCAGAATTTTGATAGCGTAAGTCACATGGGAAATTTAACAACTTATACTGAAAAAACTTGTTCTCATTGTAATTTTCCAATGTTTGAACTGGTTGCCTGCAGATCTTGTGGCAATGAATTATTAAAAGCAGAAAAAGAGAAAAATAGACAAGGAGTGGAAACATTGCAGCTACCTAGGTCAATTAATCAGGATAATTTTATAATAGATGACATTGATAACGACGAAGATTCTGAAGATAAACAAACTACTGAGTCTTTCTTTTTTACGCGAAAAAATGTGAATAAGAGGTTTGTTATTAGTACTAATGATTTTGGTATTGATAATTCGGGTACTGTAGATAGCAACAGAGCAGACTTTGTGGAAGCGGACAATGTCAAGGGAGAATGTGTTTGCCCTCATTGCGCGACATCATTAGAAAATCCTTTACATTTTAGAATTTCTTCATCGTTCATGAATAGAAACCTATCGGATATTTTTCTTGAAAACACACCTGAATCAGGCGAAATCAAACAAGAAACTTTGTGGAAAGGACATAAATATATTTCTTTTACTGATAGCCGACAGGGAACTGCCAAAATATCTGCACTTATCAATATTGACAATGAAAGCAATTGGATTCGTTCACAGGTTTTTCACAAACTTGCATTAGAAAATATTACAATTAGCACTCAAGATCCTGTAAGAGTTTTTTTGGAAACACAAATTAGGAACGCAACAAACCCTGTGATTAAACGAGATTATGAAAGACAGTTAGCTGAGTTGCCTGCACCGGTAGCAAACTCGGTACGATTAACATGGAAGCAAATTTATGATTTTGTTAATCCCAAGACAGATTTAAAGACATTATTTAGAAATAATAACCCTAGAGAAGAGGATATTGTGAACATTGAAAAATATTCACGAGCTCTTTTATTTGATAATTTTGCTAGGAGATTACCTAGAGAGCGTTCACTTGAAAATTTGGGAATGATAAGTTTGGTTTTTCCGGACTTAGACAATGTACAGTTGCCATCAATTGCGGAACGGTATAATATTTCTGTTGCAGAATGGAAAGCTCTTTTAAAAATTGGATTAGATTATATCATAAGAAATAAATTTAATTTTTTTATAGACCCAGTTATTTATCCTTATTCGACTTCATTTTTAAGAAGTTCATTAATCCATAATCCAAATTCAAATATTGTCGGAGCAGCAGAATGGCCTACCTTCGAAAGAAGCCATTTAAGACCTAATAGACTTGCTCTATTAATTTGTGTTGGTTTAGGATTTTCTGAAAGAGATGAAATAACACCTGAAGTTGAAGATGATATTAATGAGATACTAAAAAGTATCTGGCAGAATATAAGACCGATTTTAACCGAAGATGGAAATCAAGCATACAAGCTAAATTTAGAAGAAAAAACAAGATTTCAGTTAGCCAATGACTTGTGGTTGTGTCCAGTAAAAAAGCGTTTAATTGATGCTCATTTTAGAGGAGTATCACCATGGATAAATGGTGCTTTAACTGAAGAAAATGTTCGTCATTACAAACTTGAAAGTACCAATCCAGTTAAGTTTCCTAAATACAAATTAAAAACTGAAGGTGATATTACACAAACAGCAAAAGAATGGATTTCAGAAAACTCAGCACAATGGAAACAGAAAGGTATTTGGAATAATATTCATGAAAGAATTATTTTAAATAGACCCATTTATTTGTCTGGAGAACATTCAGCACAACAAACTGAAAAACGTCTGAAGCAACTAGAAAGTAAGTTTGAAAATTCCGAAATAAACATTCTAAATTGTTCTACAACAATGGAAATGGGTGTAGATATTGGAGGCATCTCAACAGTAGTAATGAATAATGTTCCCCCGGGCCCAGCAAACTACTTACAGCGAGCAGGACGAGCAGGACGTAGAAAAGAATCGAAATCTTTAGCTTTTACAGTTTGTGCTCCAAATCCTGTTGGTTTAAATGCTTTCAACGCACCTACTTGGGCTTTAACTCATAGAATAGCACCGCCTTTTATTTCGTTTAACAGCCAACAAGTTATTGAAAGGCATATCAATGCATTTTTCTTTGGAAAATTTGTTCAGACAGAACAAGTACGAGGAATTAGAGTAACTGATAAAATCACAGATTTTTTCTTTGCTGAATTCAATCCTATTGCTTCGAGGTTCGTAAGTTGGTTAATGAATGGAGAAACTACAACTTTACAAGATAAATTAAAAAGTATAACAATAAATACAACTTATGCAGAAAGAAATTTTAATTTTATTATTAATAAAGTTCTTTCAAATTTCAATAAAATATTAAATTATACACAATCTAAAAAACAAGGATTTAAAAATAAACTCGATGAGCTTGAAAATGAGTTTGGTCAAAATTCTCCGGCATATAAAGCTGTAAGCATCCAGAATAATCAGTTTTTAAATAAAAATGCGCTTACATTTTTAGCTCAGGAAGGCTTTCTTCCAACTGCAGGCCTGCCTACAGGAATAGTGGAATTTGAAACCACAAATATCGATAATCTAAATAAACGACAGAAAAGAGAAAATCCATCTTATTTCATAACCCGAGCATTAACAGAGTTCGCCCCAGGAAATCATGTTGTCATCGATGGAATGAATTATAAATCTGCTGGAATTACTTTAGATAACAATCGAGGTTCTCAGGCAAGTAAAGAAATTATCCAAATGTGTAATACTTGCGGCTATCAAAGAATTGTAGAGATTGCAGAAAATCAAACAATTGATTCTAACTGCCCCCATTGCAACGATCAAAGTTTTAGAGGATTAATTTTCAATGATGATGACAATAGAGGAAATTTTACCGAAATGATTCAACCAGTAGGTTTTGCTGTTGATATTTACCAAACTCCAAATAGAAAAATATCAGAAACTTCAAGAACGCAATATGTCGATCCATTACTTATAAATGTTAAGCCTTGGGATCAAAATACAATCAACGTTATTGATATTAGAGAAAGTGAAGATAACGGAGAGATTTTATATTATAATGTGGGAAATGGCAAAGGTTTCCATGTTTGCTTAAATTGTGGTAAAACAGGATTGTCATTAGAAGAACTTGATGATCATAGAAGATTAAGAGGGGGACAGGATAATCAAAATGGTGTTGTTTGCCAAGGAAATTATACCACAACTTCTATCCGTCCTAATGTGATTTTAGGGGGACGATTCAAAACAGATTTTTGTGAGATTAGAATCAAAGAAGATGATAGATATTCTAAAGATGAGACACTTCTTTACTCGTTGGGAACAATCTTTGTAAAAGAACTTGCGTCTTATCTCGCGGTTGAGGATTCAGAAATAGATTTTGGTATTAAGAAATATGACCATTATAGTACAATTTTTATTTTTGACACAACTAAAGGTGGAGCTGGGTATTCTACAAAATTCTTTTTATATGTTGAAGAAATACTAAAAGCGGCAAAAGAAAAACTGGAATGTACTTGTTCAGATGCTTGTACCAAGTGTTTGATTAATAGAAAAACACAATGGCATCTCAATCATTTAGATCGTAATAAAGCTTTAAGCTGGTTAAATCAGATAGATGAATTCATAATTCCACAAGAAGTATTAATTCAATATCAGAATCCAAAAAGAATTTTAGGAGGTATTCGAGTAGACATACTTAAAGTATCATATACTAACCCAATTGAAGAAATTTGGTTGGATGTTGATAATGAAATTTCTAATTGGGATTTAGAAAATATACTATTTTTAGAAAATATTAAAAAACAAACTAAAATCAATTTAGTTTTTAAAACTAGACCTGTGCTAAATAACCCTCAAAACGTTATGACATTGATTCAAGTCTCTTCATGGTCACAAATTTGGACTCAAAAAGAAACTCAAAATGGTGAAGTAATAGAGATTGCTTCGGTAAAATTATTAGATGGAAACTATTACTCATATTTTATTAATGGAGAAGCAAAACTTTCTTTAAATCAATTTTGGGGAGATACTGATAATGGTGAACTTTATAGAATAGTTGGATTAGTTACAAGGGATTTAGAGAAACTCAATGTTTTAGATTATATCCAAGGAAATCAAATTTTTGAAGTTAAACTTAATACAACGGAAAGCATCTCCTCAAAAAATCTTGCTAATCTTTTAGTCAATGGATTGGAAAGTAAGTTCGATTTAAAGTATTTCATGGATGGACAAAAATTTAAAGTTTCATATTATGATCGATATTTAAAAACACCTTTTGGATGCTTTTTAATGCTTCAATTTGTTAATGAGTTAAAATCATTACTTAATTTTGAACTGCAAGATTTTAATTTTTATGGTCAAGATTTCATAAATGAAAGAAATCCTTCAAAAGTATTTCATGATTTCCAAACCCAAGATTTGCGGAAATCTTTTATCCAATTATACAAATATGATCTTGGCATAGAAAACATGGAGATTTTAAATACCCAAATTCCACATTACCGGTATTTTGAATTTTCAAATGATAAATGTAAAATTATTATACGTCCAGATGCTGGGATTGAACATGGATGGCGTTTAGTTGAAAGTAATATTCAAATAGATGATTTAAGTAGCTTAAATCAATCTTTAGATATTTTGAAAATAAATAGCCATCCGATTTTATATACTGTAAGCTTTGACACAATAAATACTTAAAATAATCATATTTTTATATAGAAGTCATATTAACTTTTGAAAATTATACTTTTTATTTGGAATAAAAAAAGGATTAGGAAATTTAGTCGTTAAACCAAAAAATATCCCATCCTTTATGTTAAGTATTGCTCAAGATATAATAGAATCAGAAATTGTCCTTTATATCTATATCGGAAAAGAAGGTTTTCCTATCTGTGAAATTATTAACTGGATTTTATATAAACTCATGACAGGTATTCAGTGGAACCTTTTACCTGTATTATAATTGTTCAGCCAGGAAGTCCTCGATTCCAAAATAGTTTTTGGCTACTACGGCCAATAATGATACGAGGCTCGAGAAACTACTGCAGTGGTGTTTTATAGGGATAAATCTTAAATTGATTTGCTCAGAAGGAATGTAGGCGGTAGCCACGCAATGTCTTTAATAGGCGGCGAAGCATTTGATTATTAGCTAGGAATTATATTAAAAACATTTTGAAGAATCGACAGGTATTTCATTAGTGGATTTTTGAACTTATATTGGATTTAGCGCTGGGAATTTAAGGCTTCTATGTTAGTTATTTTCTACTAAATAGATTATTATTACAACTTAAATGCACTATTAACAGGTATCAATAATATTTTCAGAATGATATAGATATATTCAATTATTTATATAAAATATTAAAAAAATCGTATTAATTACTGTTTTCCGTAATCGATATAACGTTCTTTTAAATAACTTTGTCATATACTGCAACTTCGAAAAAAGTTGTATAAAAGTTTAATATGATACTATTTAACTAATGACCAAAAAAATCATAGCTCTGGAATTTCTTGAAGAATTAGAGAGTATTCATAAAAATGAATCTTTGCATTTGTCGATAAAATATCCTCAACTAAGAAGTTTATTAGAAAAAGTTTGTAAAAATATTACCTCAACAGCCTCGATTCAGTTTGCTAATTTTTTTTCACGTTTAAATTTTGTCTGCCAAGAACATAAGGTTAACAGGTCTATTCATGGATTACGTGTCACAGCTAACAAAGTACTGCATGAAGGTCTTATTCCTGATGAAACCAATTATAAATATCATATTTCTCTTTTTGCTGAATTTCTTCAGGTTGTATATGCTATCCATGTTCCCGATAGTTTGTTATTGAAGGAAAAACCTATTAAGGAATTTATTGCCATTAAGAATGTACGACTAAGCGAGGTTAAAGTCAGCATTGTGGAAAAGAGGGAGAATCATTTAGTTTGCCATATTGATGTTTTGAGTGTAAAGGAGCCTGCTTTCGAGTTCGCTCCGGATAAGCTCGTTACCGTCCAGATACTAGAAGATGGTATAAATGACGTAATTACGTCCTGTAAAGATTTTTGGGCAGGTGCTGTTTTATATCTTGTCGATATCGATATTGATGCGAATGAAGTTTTTCATCCTAAAATTATTGTGCTGGAACCGGATTATCTGTTGGATGTTTCTTCTGTGGCAGAGTGCATACAGGATTATGGAGAAACGGAGTTATTGTTTTTAAAGTCAAAGTTTGAGCCGGTGGCTAATACCAAGCATATATTGCTGGGTAATTTTGCCAATCTGGTCGTAGATGAGGTGTTTTCAAATCCTTTGGTTCCTGTGGAGTTCGGTGACACTTTTGCCAAGCATTTCAGAACTAGTCCGTTTGAGTATACTACCTGTAAGGATATTGCAGAGCGACAGCATTTTAGTGCCTATTATCAGGATGGCCAGAGGCAGTTTCTCAAAATTAAGAATACAATTGAAAATGAATTTTTGCAATTGGGTATTGATCTAGAAAATATTTCTTTGGAACCTTCTTTTTTGTCTGAGAAGTTTGGGTTGCAAGGAAGAATGGATATGCTTGATTGGAAAAAAGGTGGAGGTCTCTCCAAGATTATAGAATTAAAATCGGGTGGTACTCCTTTCCCAGATGATGGTATTAGCATTAAGGGTAACCATCAGGCGCAGTTGTTTATGTATTATCTTCTCTATTCGCAAGTAGAAAAGCTGAGTGTGGGACAGATCAACGCTAAAGTGCAGGGGTTTATTTTGTATTCGAAACCAGACCGAGGAAATATGAGGAATACCGGTGCTTTTCTCAACGGGTTCCAAAAGGTAATCAATCTGAGAAATAAAATTATTGCAATAGAACATCTTCTTGCAAAAGATAATGAACAGTCTACTGCCACTCTTTTAGCAATGATCAACGCCCAGAATATTATTCAGAAAGATATTCACCCTAATTTTAGAAATAAGATAGAACCTCAAGTAGATAATTTTCTTAAGCCAATAGCGTCAGCTTCAAATCTTGAAAAGAGCTATTTTATTTCTTTTTTAAACTATGTTTCCTATGAGCATTTTCTAAGTAAGGTGGGCAGTGCTGAACAGGATCGAGAAAATGGTTCAAATGGCCTAGCCAGACTTTGGCTGGATAGTTTTGAGGAGAAAAAGGAAAAATTTGAAATTCTGTATGATCTGGAAATTACAAATAATAAAATTGATGAGGCAGATCAAATTATTAAGTTCAAAAGGACAAATACGGAGAATAGACATGTAAATTTCAGGATAGGTGATATTTGTGTGTTATATCCTCGTAACAGCGAATCGGATCTGGTTTCCCATAGCCAGATTTTTAAATGTACTATTAAAGAAATTACTGCAGGTTCAGTTACAGTATATTTCCGATACAAACAACGCAATAAGGCATTTTTTACTTCTTTTGGAACCCATGCAAAATGGGCATTGGAGAGTGACTTTATGGAAATTTCTTTTAATTCTATGTACCGTAATCTTTATGGTTTTCTGAAAGAAAGTTCGTCGTTTAAAAATTTGATTTTAACGCAGGAGTCTCCCGGCAAGGGCAAAGATTATGGCTATAAAAATCCTTTTGTGAGTAATGAGCAGCAAACGGTTATTAATAAGGCTTTATCTGCAGATCGCTATTTTTTATTGAATGGTCCTCCAGGTACAGGGAAAACGTCCATTATTATCAAGAATCTGGTAAAAGAACTTATTGCCTGCGGCAAAAGTATTTTGGTATTGGCCTATACAAATCGTGCTGTTGATGAACTTTGCGATGCAATTAACAATGCCTGTGCAGGAACGAACGGTCGGAATTTTATTCGCTTTGGTTCACGGTTGTCTGCAGGTGCTGAATATCATGACAATTTGCTGGATGTGGTAATGGAAACGAGAGAAAAAGAGTTACGAGTATTGGGACAGAGGTTTGATCGTACTGAGGTATCCCGTATTATCAGGGAAAATAATGTGTATATATCTACGGTGGCTTCTTTAGGTAGCAAGGAATATATTTTTCAGGTAAAAAACTTTGATTATATATTGGTTGATGAGGCTTCTCAGATTTTAGAACCTCAATTGGTGGGTATTTTAGGGAAAGCTTCGAAGTTTGTGCTTATTGGCGATCATAAACAATTGCCTGCAATTTCGCTGCAGTCTGCTGAGCGCTCTA
This sequence comes from Chryseobacterium sp. DZ-32, assembly GCF_059587025.1. Classification (NCBI taxonomy): domain Bacteria; kingdom Pseudomonadati; phylum Bacteroidota; class Flavobacteriia; order Flavobacteriales; family Weeksellaceae; genus Chryseobacterium; species Chryseobacterium sp. DZ-32. The sequence continues at coordinate 151,673 of NZ_JCAIOM010000005.1, read as the reverse complement.
AAACCAATAACGGGTTGCTGGAGTCTATTGGGCTGTATAACAGAAAGAATTCTTTGTTTGAACGCCTTTATAAGTTTTGCGAAGAAAATAAGCATTTGAGTTCTTATGATACCTTGACTTATCAGGGGCGTATGCATAAAGACATTTCTTTATTTCCAAATTTTGCTTTTTATAAAGGATTATTGCGCGAGGCTTATGATGCGCCAGGTATTGATGCTCCCACTAAGACCGCATTGTATCGTCAGGTAGCAGATCTGCAGTTTTCAGAATCTGGCACCAATAGCGTCAGAAAGTTGCTGAGCCAAAAGAGGCTTGTCTTTTTTAACAATAAGAAGGTCAATGATCTTTATGGAAAAACCAATGCTTGTGAAGCTGATTTTGTTGTTTATGTTGTTAAGGAAATCATAGCTTTATATGAAGGTAATGATAAGCCATTTGATCCACTTACAACCGTGGGCATTATTGCTCCTTTCCGAAATCAGATAGCGCTTATCAAGCATAAGCTCGAAGAGGAAGGCATATCTAATTATGATAAAATCACTGTCGATTCTGTGGAGCGATTTCAGGGAAGCCAACGGGATATTATTATTTATTCTTTTTCTGTGAATAATCCATTCCAGTTGCGGGGAATGATTAATTTGAATGATGAGGGCGATGTGGATCGTAAGTTAAATGTGGCTCTTACACGGGCTCGTGAGCAGATGGTACTGGTCGGCAATGATGCTATATTATCGGATAATCTTATTTATCTGAGACTGATAGAGTATTGTAAATCAAAAGGCGGCTATAGTAATACGCCTTTGTCTGATATTTTGAAAGGCCAGCCTATTTATTTTCCTGACAGGACTTCTACTGCCGGGGAAACAGCGTTATCTGTGATTAGCGAACCTTTTAAAAGTGTATTTGAAAATAAGGTGGTGACTGTGGTTAAAAATGACAGACGAACTAAATGGCCTAATGAAATATTGGGGTTAAATACGGATTTTACACGCAACAATCTTATCCGGTATGGAACGGCCGATTTTGATGCACAAATTGATTTCAATTATGAGCAAAATGTAGGTTTTTTGGATAGCCAGAGTTTACTGGATTTTTATACGCCAAAAGAGAATGTCTTGTTGTATTGTTATTGGAATATGAGAAAGAATTTTGTTTCGGTACAGCATATTTTCCTTCAAAATAAGGCGTTCTTTTTGTCGAGATTTGAGCATACGGAAGGGCGAATAATGTTTATCGATTTTGGCTGCGGTCCCTTGACGGCTTCTCTGGCTTTTAATACTGTTTTTAAGGCTGAGGTCAGTCGGAAGGTGCATTATCTGGGTGTGGATGTTTCGAAGGCGATGCTGAACAAGGCGCAAGAATTTAGCGAATCAGGGGTTTTTAAAGCTATGGATACTTTTGATTTGTGTGAGGGATTGGAAAAGAATAATCCGGCTTATTATAAAGATGAGTTTACATTGCCTCATACGGTTGTGCTGACCTGCGCTAATTCTTTGTCTAATCTGGATCTTGAAGATGTAAATGGATTGGCTGGTTTTCTGAATGATTTTATGAGTCAATATCCGCTGAATAATTATATTCTGGTGTACCAGAATCCGGTGAATCGTGACCAGAATCTAAGGAAGCTGCTGGCAAAAGTCCCTAAACTTAATAAAGTTTTTATTGCCAGAGAAGAGACGGTGTCTTATGATAGTCCGGATCAGGATTGGTATGCTACTAATGAACATTTTAGCTATGAGCTGATTACGAATTAGCGTCTTAGGAATAAGATTATGGAACGCAATCGATCTTGTCCCATACTTTTTATCAACTGGTAGGCTTCTCTGTGGCAGTGTCTGTATTTTTTACTGCTTCCGCAAAAGCATTTTGAAGTGCGTGACGGGGTGTCGTTTTTATAGATATAAATTAGCAGCGAATATATTTTGTTTGTGTCTCTGGTTTTTAGCAGGTCATATAAAGATTCTAAGATGCCTTGCAGGCCATGGGATCGTTCGTGAAGAAAGTAGCCTTCTCTTTCTCTAAAACTTTGGTTGTGTAAATAAGACACAACCTGGTTTTGGATAAAAGAGGTAAGCGTAATTCCCTGTGCACAGTGAATGTATTCTTCTATGGGTGTGCAAATACAGAAATGTCCGTCATTATACAGATGCCAATCTATATTATGCGGCAATCTCCCTTGTGTTTCATATACGAGCGGAAAGCTATTAGGATAATCGGGAGAGCATTCTATGCGTATGGCATAAGTGTCATAAGCGGCTCTGTTTTCATCTAACAGGTTGATTTTGCCTTCCAGGAATGGCAGAGCATCTTCCCGACTATGTAAATGTAAGTCGGGAAAATTGCTTATGGCTTCTTCAGCTTCTTCAGTAAATCGGATGTATGCGTTATTCATGACCGAAAGGATAGGATGTGGCAGCTCCTGCCGCTGCTGCCGCTGAAGTACGTGAATTGTTTTCTTGTTTGTCTTCTCCCAGAGGAAATCTGTCTCCGAGATGTTTGCGCCACAGTTTGCTGGATTCTTTTTGATTCGTCTCCCGAATTGCTGAGTCTGCATCTGTTATGAATTTTTCGAGCGTTTCTAAAAACTTTTCTTTGTCTGAATAGTTTTCCAGCAAATCATCATTAGGTACAGCTGGGACGATGCATTCAAATTTATTATTTAAAGCTTTTTTGATTTCCTTTAAAATATCACGTGCCGTAATATCATCACGTTCATTCAATACAATTTTTTCTTTTGCATTGCTTGCAAGGATTGTCAATGCTAGTCCACTTGGCATTTTAAAATTCTGTTTGTCTGCCCATCCTTTCAGGTATTTGATGCTTCGTATTAATCGGCCCTCTTTGTCTTTTTTAGATACAAACCAGTCTACTACTGCTTTCGGGTCGCTATTTTCAAACCCAACACCTTTGACTGCGATTTTGTATTCCTGCCCGTCTATTTTGTAGTAAACCGGATGGTCTATTTCATAATCGTTGGCAAAAATGGAGCGTACACATTTTTTACGATTTTCTGGTGCTGTAGCGGTGTAGCCATCTACGGCTTGTCTTACCCATTCCTTGAGGGTTGACGCGGAGACATCGGGTTCCCGAAAGAAGTAGATGCCGTCATCGAGGTCACAGATATCTTCTGCTGTACGGATGCCGTTTTTCATTTTATAAGACCCTTGTATATAGAAGTAGGGTACATAATCCGGATGGTTTTCTTTGAACCAAGCCGTGATTCTTTTACGAAGTCCTTCTTTTGAATTCTTCATTTTCTCGTTCTTTTTTGAACCTATGGAGATATCGCTATGATATTCCTGAAATAAATTGTGACAGTTTGCCATTTTGTTATTGTTTTAAAAAGTTTAAAATTTCTGTTAATCTGTTTTTTGCTAATTCTTCGCCGATAGACTTCATGCGGTCTATGTGTTTTTGTTTGGAGGAGTTGAGTTCTATGTTGTCGCCTTTCATATCATGCTGGATACGCAAATGGCTGAATGTGTTGCCTATTTTACCTAATGCTCGCTGTAAAAAGAGTAAATATTGTTCTGTGATCTGTGCTTGTGTATCCAATACTAAGTCTACCAGTTTAGGATTTGGAAATAGCCAGTCGAATACGTTTTTTGGACGCCATGTGCGTTTTATGATTTGTTTTCCCTGACCCGTACCCAAAGATAAGACCGCTATATCACCAATGGAGATATTCAGCTTGTCGGTTGCTTCAAACACGCCTATCAATGCGGGATTGTTGGCGAATATTCCACCATCAATCATATTGATATTAATTCCTTCTCCAAATTCATTCTTAAATGAAAAGGTATGGGGCGGAAAATATACGGGTGCAGAGGCACTCGACATTGCTGCATGGTATGCCGGAAGTTTGTAGTCTCTCCTGTATTCCGGATGATGTTTAGTTTTGAGCACGTTTATAGCACCATCATTTCCGTTAAATGCAGGAATGCAGACTTTATTTTTGAGGTCGTTCATAAGCGGATCCTGACCACCATTTGCTTCTGCATAAACTTCTCTTAGCTTTTTTAGCAATTGCTTGTTGCTATAGATAGCATTAAAGAAAGCTCTACTTTTTCGGGGCAGAAAACGAAAGACAAATCTTGGGAAGATGATTTTTGCATGATCTTCATAGAATTTTGCCAGCTCTTTTGCTGGTATAGCCAACGCAAGACCTATAGCAAGTATGGCTCCTGTTGAGGTGCCGCAGATAAGATCGAAATGTTCATGCAGCGGCTTGTCTGGCTCTTCCTTTTGCAATTCTTCTTCTAATTCAGCCAAGACTTTGGCAGGGATAAGACCTCTTATCCCGCCTCCGTCAATGGAGAGTATTTTGAATTTTTTATTTTTCTCCATCTAGCACTTATTTTAATGGTGTTCCATAAATAGCTGCCCAATTTGGACCAAATTGACTCGATATGAATCTTTCAAGAGATATGTTTAATGTTGAGCATATCCTTTGGGCGTCATCTCTTCCTTCTGCAGCAGTCTTCGTTTGATGTATAAGAGTTGTGTTTGGTAAATGTACGTCAAGTCCCTTTTGGTCTTTGAAAACCTGCTTGTAGCCCAACTCAAACATCTTTTCTTTAAATTCCCGATGTTTGGAAGGAATGTCGTAAGTGATTATTGTTGCCATATTTTAAAAATTTGCTGTTAAAACGAACTATTTTCATTGGATAGTTCCGACTATTTATTTGATTTTTTTGTTTCTTTAACTGTTGTTTTAGGATGTTTGTCTGCATAGCTTTTCTTTACGAACTTTCCTGTTCCAGCGTCTCGATATACTGTCTTTTTGTTTTTCATTTCTACATTTTTTTTGTTAACTACTGTATTTAGGGCGAATTATATGCCAAGTGAAATTTTATCGTTTTTAGCTTGTTTTTGTCATAAATTTTATCAATATTTGATTTTTAATTATCAAAAAATGATATGAAAACATTAATATCTTGGATTGCAACTATGCATGACTTTTCCAGAAATCCAGAAACAAAACAGGTAAACGGAGTCAACGAAAGCGGCCCGACATTTAATTTTCATAAGGATTTCTATAAACATGACAGGCATGTTATCTTATCAGCTGAAAAAGGAATTGAACCCGATATTTATATTGAACAATTACGAACTGAGTTGAATAAAAAATATCCTGATCGCAAGATTGAAACACAATATCTGGATATCACAGACGTCATCGATATATCTCAAATAAAAAGTAAAGTAGAAGGTTTGTTGATAAGAGAATATAAAGACGATGAAATCAATATTTTTTTTTCACCTGGTACTTCCGCAATGCAAATCTCATGGTATTTGATTCATGAATCAGGGTTGTTAAATACAAAATTATATCAGGTACGTCCTGAAAGGCATTCCAAAACCGGTAAAGCCGAATTATTGGATATGCATGTTGTAAAATCTACAATTCCAGGTGGAAGTATAATTAAAGAAGAAAGTGTCGTATATCATAAAGAGAATTATCTTATAACTGCTTCATTGGAGCAAATTTATTCGAAAGCAGAGATGATTGCTAAAGCTGATCAGGTGACTACTTTAATTTTTGGTGAGAGTGGTTCTGGCAAAGAGCACTTGGCAAGTTATATACATAATAATTCAGCAAGAAATCAAAAGCCATTTGTAGCTATAAACTGTTCTGCTTTTACTGACGGGCTTCTGGAATCGAGATTGTTTGGCCATACAAAAGGGGCCTTTACTGGGGCGGTAACAGATCATAAAGGTTTACTGGAAGAAGCAAACGGTGGAACAATTTTTTTAGATGAAATTGGGGATATTTCCCCTTACATGCAACAGCTCTTATTGCGCGTTATTCAAGAAAAGAAAATTCTTAGAATAGGTGATGTCAAAGAAAAGAAGATTGATGTAAGAATTATAGCGGCGACAAATAGAAATCTTCCTCAGCTATGTGCAGAAGGTAGTTTTCGTTGGGATCTATTCTATCGTCTTGCTGTAACAGAACTTACTATTCCTCCTTTGCGTGACAGAGGAGCGAAGGAGAAGAAAGAACTGATTGATTTTTTTATAGAATCTAAAAGAAAATTATTTAAAAGACCTAAAAAGCTGCGTTTGGAGAAAGATATTGAACAATTTATATTAAATTATCCGTTTCCTGGAAATGTTCGAGAAGTTGAAAATTTAATTGAAAATCTTTATGTTTTTAATAACGAGGTTGTTTCGAGGGATACGCTTCCTGTTAGGCTTCTAAATCCTTCTGATGAATCCAAATTGGATTTGAAAACAGTTGAAAAATTACACATAATAAAAGTTTTAAAAATTGCGAAAAGTAAACAACATGCAGCAAAATTATTGGGCTGTGTAATTAATACATTAGAGAAAAAAATTAAAGATTATAATATAGAAAATTAATTAAAAATCTAATAGTGTTGAGGTAAGTTTGAATTATATGCTTTTTATGAAAAAACGGTAAATAGATTTGCAAAGATGAATTTAAATATCAAAGATATTCTTCACTAAAATGTACTTATAATTTTCGACTTGATCTATTTTTCTAAGGTCCTTGTTAAGATATTAAAACTTTTACTGCGGGCAAAATTTGTTACCCAGCTATTTATTAGCTATGATTTATTTAAACAACAAAAATAAAACTGTTAGAATTATCAACTAAAAATTTTCTCAGAATTTTTCCAATTATTATAAAATCCTGTGTGCTACAAAAAAGAAAAATCCCAACTCGTTAGGATTATATTTATCATTTATGATTTCAAATATTCTCTAATATCCTTATCTGTTATAGAATCAAAGGCCTCACCAAAATCAGCCATTGTAAAACCTAATGCTCCAATAATGCTAATTAATGTTATTGCTGTTGGGGATGTATTTCCATTTAATGTATCGTTCACTGTGGCCTTTCTAATTAAGGCATTGGTAGATATTGTATGATAACTGTATATGATTTTGTTATCAACAACATTTTTTTGCAAATTCTTTCCTCTCTCTAAAAGTTTTCTTAGAGAGATTATAATTTTAATTTTATTGATGTCATCTTCTGTTTTCACTAATGCAATTAACAATTTAATGAATAAAATATCGGCACGCTTTGCCGTACCGATATTTTGTTTTATATTTGGCATTATTATTAATAAATTATTATTTGTTAATTTTGCGATACTTCAAAGAATATTAGAAGCTATTGCTTAGAATCTCGCCATTGGAAACTGGTAATTTTTAGGAACGAGAGGATAAGTAAGCGGCTCACGACCTAGGCGTGAGTCTCTATCTCTTATCTGTTCCACGGTATACCAGTACCTCAATGGCTGATAATGTAGAGTACTCACGTCGTTTTATTTTCTTATGTAGTCCGCTGTCTCTACAATTCTCTAAGCTGCTTTTACAAAAGTCTGGCTATCCACCTGATTTACAGGAAAAAGCGGTTGATACCGTAATTACACAAGCGAAAATGTTAGTCGATGATTTAGTAAATAATGATTAATTAGCATCGTTTATATTTTATTCATATATGTTTTTAAGACACCATACTTAGTTACTAAAAATAAAAAAACAGAAGCCAAAGATAATTCGCTACCAAGCCCACCAGCCTAAATTCTGTCAAGATCAAGTCCTCCGGATTTTCAGAAAAACTTTTTACGTATAAAAATCTACGTAAAAACTTTTTCCAAAAAACCTTGACAGAATGCCACGCTCTTTTCAAAAGGCTTTCTTTTTTTCTTTTTTTTAATTTTTTTTCTTCGTTTTCTTTTAGAAATATTTCAACTGACAATTTAAGGTGCAAAAAGAAGGATTAAATTCTTTAATTGAACTCTAAAAAACTTGTTCAAAATTTGAACTTTTTACTTGCAGATTTGAGCAGAAATTTTTAGTTTTACTACGTAAAATTTAAATTAGGATTTTACTACTTTTTTGCAAATGTCCTATTTGAGGCCATTCACAGAGATGCTACAGCGAAAATCTTATCTATAAAGCGATGAGGAATGGGTACAAAATCCCCTCACTCTCCGCAAAAATCCTTGAATCAAATGATTCAAGGATTTTTTTATTGCTCATCATTCTAAAGAGCAATTCCTTAGAATCACATCTGATAAATGATTTTTCATATTCTGGACATTGTCCTGAATTCGGTAGGTCTCATATTGGTAAGTTGATAAAAATTATTGCTGAAATCGGCAATATGGGAGTACCCAATTTCATAGGTAATTTCAGTCATATTCAGATCGGTATCTTTAATTAATTCCATAGGCCGGAAAATCTTAAGCATTTTTTAGGATCAAGAAAAGAAAATATACATTATTAGAAAGCAGGTGATTCGTTAATGTAAATCTTTCAGATATTTTTAAGTTCAAGATTGGGAAAACGTAACTTTCATCTAATCCTGCAGAATCCCATTTTTGCAGGTTTTTTTGTTCTCTGATTTCCGAAATTTTCAGGTGTTTCCAGGTGCTGTTTTGTGGAGTGTTTTCATGTTTACATTCTTATATCATATTATTGTTTAGGCTGACTGTTTCGTAATTATTTGTAGTTAGAGCGTAAAAAATGGTAATCGAAAATGATGATTTGCCTCTTTTTTAATAATGAAAAGTGTGCTTTTTACATTTTTTTTTCGTGCAAAATGAAAAAAAAAATAATTGTTCTTATCATAATATTTATTCAGAAAAAAATAATCTTTTTAAGGGTATTGTGAAATTGCAATTGATTGTGAATTCATGTCTTATGAAATAAGTAAGTGTAAAATTAATGATAACCTTATCATATTTTTTATACAATTGATATCATAAAAATTCGATATGTAAATCATTGATAAGCAGTAGATAATAGCGGATTTATTTTTTTTATTCAGATGAATTTTTATATTTGTAATGTTACCAAAATGTTAACAAACTAATGAATCAGAACTTTATTCATACCTATGTCTCTGTAGATTGTGTTGTCTTTGGATTTGACCATGAAAACAGGTTGAATATATTACTAGTACAACGCCATGTTGATGACGTTCCGTTGGAAAAGCAGATCAAACTTCCTGGAAGTCTTATTTTCAGCGATGAGGATGTAGATGATGCAGCACAAAGGGTACTTCATGAACTTACAGGGATTAAAAAAATGGTTCTCAAACAGTTCAAATGCTTTGCCGATCCCATGAGAGCGAGCAATGCCCATGATATCAAATGGATGGATCAGGAATACAAACATCATATAGACAGGATCATTACAGTGGCCTATCTTTCTCTTTGTAAAATAGATCATAAGATCAACAGTACAAAATATGATACCGTAGACTGGTATCCTATTGATGAGGTTCCGGTACTGCCTTTTGATCATAACAAAATTATCACTGAATCTTTAATGGAGATCAGAAAATGGATTGAATCTGATTTCTCCATTATTTTTGAGCTGCTGCCTAAAAGATTCACCATAAGACAGCTTTATCAGCTGTACAGTGCTTTAAATGAAAAGAATATTGATATTAAGAATTTTCATAAAAAAATATCCTCATTCCCCTATATCGTTCCTTTGGATGAAATTCAAAAAGATGTATCACACCGCGCAGCAAGATATTACCGATTTGATGCTAAAATCTACAAGAAAAACAATACAAAACTTATAAAATAACCCTTTTAAAAAAATTATGTACTTACTAGGCTATGACATTGGCAGTTCTTCTGTGAAAGTGTGTCTCATTGAGGCGTCCAGCGGAAAAGTGATTGCTTCTGAATTTTCTCCCAAAAAAGAGATGAAAATCACTGCTATAAATCCCGGATGGGCAGAGCAAAATCCGGTAGACTGGTGGATCAATCTTAAGTTGGCACACGAAGCTGTCATGCATGAATCCGGAGTACATGCAGAAGATATTAAAGGAATCGGAATTACCTGGCAGATGCATGGGTTGATTCTTGTAGACAAAGATCAGAACCTTTTAAGACCATCCATTATCTGGTGCGACAGCCGTGCTGTACCTTATGGTGAAAAGGCTTTCAAAACCATAGGAGAAGAAAAATGTCTTTCACATCTGTTGAATTCACCGGGAAACTTTACAGCATCAAAGCTTGCCTGGGTAAAAGAAAACGAACCTGAGATCTTTGAAAAGATAGATAAAATAATGCTTCCCGGAGACTATATTGCCATGAGACTTTCAGGGCAGATAGGAATGACCATTGAAGGATTATCAGAAGGAATATTCTGGGATTTTAAGAACAACTGCATTTCGGAAGATATCATTAACCACTATGGAATTCCTGAAAGTTTTTTCCCGGAAATTGTACCTACATTTGGGATTCAGGCAACAGTTTCAAGGGCAGCAGCGGAAGAATTAGGCTTGAAGGAGGGTACACCTATTTCTTACAGAGCAGGAGACCAGCCCAACAATGCGCTTTCCCTGAATGTGTTTAACCCTGGAGAAATTGCCTCTACAGCAGGAACTTCAGGAGTGGTTTATGGAGTGCTGGACCAGCTGGAATATGATAAATTATCAAGGGTCAATACATTTGCCCATGTCAATTACACACCGGAACAGATCAGGCTTGGGGTTTTACTGTGTATCAACGGAACCGGAATTTTAAATTCCTGGCTGAAACACAATTTTGCAACTTCGCTTTCTTCCTATGGTGATATGAATGATATGGCTTCACTTTCACCCATCGGATCGAAAGGGTTAAGCATTATTCCTTTTGGAAACGGAGCTGAAAGAGTGCTGGAAAATAAGGATACAAGCTGTTCAATTCACGGAATAAACTTCAATATCCATTCAAAAGGCGATATTCTTCGTGCAGCACAGGAAGGTATTGTATTCTCTTATGAATACGGAATGGATATCATGAGAAATATAGGCATGGATATCCAGGTGATCCGTGCAGGAAATGCCAATATGTTTTTAAGCTCAATCTTTCGCCAGTCGCTATCCAGTGTCAGCAATGCGGTTATTGAACTTTATGATACCGATGGAGCGGTAGGAGCAGCAAGAGCTGCAGGAATGGGAATAGGATTTTATTCAGATTCCAGAGAAGCATTCTCTTCACTCGAAAAAATAGCGGTGATAGAGCCCGAACATGAAAAACAGGAACAATATTTAGAAGCCTATGCCAGATGGAAACATCATCTTAACGAAATAATCTAGGACCATTACAACAGCATTTTTCATTCTCTTACTGACTTTTCAGAATCAGTGAGAAGGGAATTTCTACGCAAAAAATTAAAAACAAAAATAAAAATAATCAAATAAATATGAACACTTTAACAGGTACAAAAGAGTTTTTTACAGGTATTGAAAAAATTAAGTTTGAAGGGAAGGAAAGTAAGAACCCGTTGGCGTTCCGTTACTATGATGCGGAAAAGATCGTGATGGGAAAACCTATGAAAGACTGGACAAGATTTGCGATGGCATGGTGGCATACCTTATGTGCCAACGGAAGCGATCCGTTCGGAGGACCTACCATTCACCATCCTTGGGATATCGGAAACGATCCGGTAACAAGAGCAATGCACAAAATGGATGCAGGTTTCGAATTCATGTCTAAAATGGGATTCAATTACTACTGCTTCCATGATATCGATCTGGTAGACCCTGCCAACAACTGGAAGGACTACGAGAAAAATATGCAGACTATTGTGGAATATGCAAAACAAAAACAGCAGGAAACAGGAATTAAGCTTTTATGGGGAACAGCCAATGTTTTCACTCATGAAAGATACATGAACGGTGCTTCTACCAATCCAAATTTTGATGTAGTAGCCTGTGCAGGAACTCAGGTGAAAAATTCAATAGATGCCACGATAGCGCTTGGTGGTGAAAATTATGTTTTCTGGGGTGGAAGAGAAGGATATATGAGCCTTTTGAACACAGACATGAAGCGTGAAAAAGATCACCTTGCCCGTTTCCTTTCCATGTCAAGAGACTATGCACGCCAGCAAGGTTTTAAAGGAACTTTCCTGATTGAACCTAAACCAATGGAGCCTACCAAGCATCAGTACGATTATGATTCTGAAACAGTAATCGGATTCCTTAGACATTACGGATTAGATAAGGATTTTAAACTGAATATCGAAGTGAATCACGCTACATTGGCAGGTCACACATTCGAGCATGAACTTCAGGTTGCAGTAGATGCAGGACTTTTAGGAAGCATTGATGCCAACAGGGGAGATTATCAGAACGGATGGGATACAGACCAGTTCCCAATTGATTATTACGACATGGTTCAGGCGTGGCTGGTGCTGCTTCCGGCAGGAGGTCTGGGAACCGGAGGGGTGAATTTTGATGCCAAAATCAGAAGAAATTCTATTGATGCTGAAGATCTGTTCATTTCCCACATCTCAGGAATGGATGTATTCGCAAAAGGTCTTCTTGCAGCGGCTGATATCCTTGAAAATTCAGATTACAAAAAGCTGAGGACAGACCGTTATGCTTCTTTTGATAACGGAAACGGAAAAGCATTTGAAGAAGGTTCACTTACACTGGAAGATCTGCAGAGAATAGCTCACGAAATCGGCGAACCACAGCCAAAAAGCGGAAAACAGGAATTGTTTGAAGCCATCGTGAATATGTATATATAATTAAAAATAAAAGGCTTATCAACACTAAGGATTTTTATACACAATAATTATTAAAGAGCCTTTTATTCAACAACTAATACTAAAATAATAATTATGAACCGATTTTATTTCAATAAAAGCAATAGAGCAGCACTGTTTTTTGCAATGACTCTATTGCCTTGCGGCATAGCATATTCACAGGTTAAGAAAGATACAGTAGCTAAAGAAAATAAAATAGATGAAGTTGTTGTGATAGGATATGGAACCCAGAGAAAAGAGGCTGTAACAGGTTCTGTAGCCACTGTAAAAGGAGATGCCCTGCGTGAAGTACCTTCTGCCAACATTACCCAGGCATTACAGGGAAGAACGGCAGGGGTAGATATCTCGCAAACCTCCACTAAACCGGGTGCTGCCATGCAGATCCGTATCAGGGGAACACGATCTCTGACAGGAGATAATAACCCATTGATTGTATTGGATGGTATTCCTTTCGTAGGATCACTGGGAGACATCAGCTCAAGTGATATCAAAAGTATTGACATCCTGAAAGATGCTTCTGCTACAGCCATCTACGGGTCAAGAGGAGCAAACGGTGTTATTCTCGTTACAACCAACAGAGGAGCAAAAGGGCAGAGGCCTAAATTTACCTATAACACCTTTACAGGAGTTCAGACCTTGTTTTCAAAATATCCGATGATGGATGGTCCTAAGTTTGCAAAACTGCGTGCTTATGCCATTCCTGCGGGAAATAAAACGCCATTGTATTCCAACGGGGCTGATGAAAATAACAGCGTCAATACTGACTGGCAAAGCCTGTTTTATAAGCCGGCGATGATGACCAGTCACGATGTAGGGGTTTCAGGAGGAACAGAAGGTGGAAATTATAATGTAGGATTATCCTATTTTAAACAAAATGCATTAATTCCTATTCAGAGTTACGAAAGATTTGCCCTGAGAATGGCGATTGACCAGCAGGTAGGATCTGTCTTTAAGTTTGGTTTTACAACCAATACAAACTATTCTGTCTCTGAAGGAAACGGAGTAAATCCGGGAGCGGTTCTGGGATATTCTCCGATTGCCAATCCTTACAATGCGGACGGAAGCCCGAAAAGAGTAATGAGCACCGCAGGCGGTATCGATCAGACATGGATTTATACCAGAAGAAGCCTGGAGAGCCTGGCAGAGAAATATATTGATGAAACCAAATCTTTTGCATCCTATAACAACCTTTACGGAGAAGTCAGCCTTCCAGTCAAAGGATTGAAATACAGGTTAAATGTAGGGTTGGATTTCCGTACTTCAAACAGTGGAAACTATAGTGGTGTAGGAGTTTTCAATACAAATCCTCTGGGACCGTCAGCGGCAGGAAAAGGGAATAACCAGACTTATCACTGGGTATTGGAAAACCTCCTGACGTACGACCGTACATTCGGAAAACATAAGATCAACGCAGTAGCATTATACTCTGCAGAACAGAACAAGTATACAAGCTCATACATGAGTGCAAAAAATGTCCCTGCAGACTTTTTCCAGTATTATAACTTAGGACAGTCACCACAGGCAGATATTACAGTAAGACCTGAAGACCAGGCGTACTGGAAAACAGGCCTGCTTTCAGCGATGGGAAGAATCATGTATACGTATGATAACAGGTACATGCTTACAGCCACACTCCGTGCCGACGGATCTTCCAGACTGGCACCGGGTAACAAATGGCATACCTATCCCGCATTATCATTAGGATGGAATGTTACCAACGAATCCTTCATGGAGAATATCAAAGCGATTAATCTCCTGAAATTCAGAGTAGGATGGGGGCAGACTTCCAATCAGGCAGTAGATCCATACACTACGATGGGAAGATTTAACGTGGCTCCTTATAACTACGGAAGCGCAGGAAGTGCAGGAATCTATGGAAATCAGCCGCCTAATCCAAACCTTGGATGGGAATATTCAAAAACACAAAACTACGGGGTAGACTTCGGGATCCTGAACAACCGCCTTACGGGAAGTGTGGAATATTACAAAACCCATACATTTGACCTGTTGACACAAAAAAGTCTTCCGGCAACAAGCGGTTGGTCATCCATCGTTTCCAATGTAGCCGAAACGGAAAATAAAGGGGTGGAAATTTCCTTGAACGGAGTTATTTTTGATAACCCGGATGGGTTTACATGGGAAGCCGGAGTTAATTTTTACACCAATAAAAACAAAATTTTATCTCTTGCATCCGGAACACAACGGGACATCAATAACTCATGGTTTGTAGGGCATAATATCAATTCATTGTATGATTATCAGTACATCGGTCTTTGGCAGGCTGGCGACCCGTATCAGAGCATTCTGGAGCCGGGAACTGCTGCGGATGTTATAGGATCTATCAAGGTTCTTTACACCGGAGGCTATAATGCTGACGGAACTCCGGTAAGAGCAATAGGACCGGATGACAGACAGATTTTTGATACCGCTCCGAAATTCCAGGGAGGATTTAATATGCGCTTTGCCTACAAGAATTTTGAACTGAGCACAGTAGGAGCTTTCCAGCACGGAGGAATCCTGGTGAGTACGATTTACGGATCTGCAAGTTATCTTAACAGATTAACGGGTAGAGGAAATAACGTGGATGTGGATTACTGGACAGAAGATAATACCGGTGCTTATTTTCCGCGCCCGGGACGTCATTTGAGTGGCGATAATCCAAAGTATTCTTCTACTTTAGCAATGTTTGATGCTTCTTACCTTAAGCTTCGTACCATTACATTAGGCTATAATGTCAATAAAGATTTTTTAAAGGATCTGAAAATTACCAGCTTAAGAATTTACTTTACGGTAACCAATCCTGTTGTGCTATTCTCACCTTATCATAAGTTCTCAGGAATGGATCCGGAACCAAACTCTTTCGGAAATGAAAACCAGGCAGTAAGCGGATATCCAAACCGCCAGCTTGTCATAGGAACGAACAACCCTTCCACAAGAAATTACTTAATGGGACTTAACTTAACCTTTTAAAACTGTACTGTCATGATAAATTTTAACAAAAAACTGCTATTAGGAGCAATCTTTTTATCCTTAACATTTACAGGTTGTAGTGAAATTCTTGATGAGCAGCCAAGAGCAATCTATACAGCTGACTATTTTAATACACCGGATGGAGTTAATCAGGGATTTACGGCTTTATACAGACAGATGAGATTACTGTATGGCAATGGCTACTTTATGAGCAATTGTCAGAACGGAACTGACGAATCTACCTGGGCACAAAGTGCGGATGGAAACTTCAAAGAATTGGATATGTCCGGAAACGGTATTATCAATTCCAATACTTTTCCTACCAGTATGGTCTGGAACTCCGTATTTCCATATATTAATACTGCCAACGGAATCATTGAAAAAGGACCTGGATTCGGAATTGCAGAATCTATGATTTCTGAAGCCCGTTTCTTCCGCGGATTTTACTACTTCATGCTCGTACAGACCTATGGAGGAGTTCCTCTGGATTTAGGAGCAGGGGAATTGAAATATAACACTCTGCCTTCCACCTCTTCTGTAAGAAATACCGTACCGGAAGTATATACAAAAACTGTTTTTGCTGACCTTAAAAAAGCAATAGAAAATTTACCTGCATCACCAAGGGTAACAGGTGGTGTAACTAAAAATGTTGCAAGATTGATGCTTGCCAAAGCTTACCTTACTTATGGATGGTGGCTGCAGAATCCAAACAGCATTCCAACTTATCCTGAAGTGGCAAGAACTGATCCTGACGGACACAATGCCCAGTGGTATTTCCAGCAGGCTTATGATATCGCCATGGAAGGAATCAACAATCCCGGACCTTATACGCTTCAGCCTACTTTCTATGATGTGAATGTAGGTTCCAATGACAGGAATACCGAATCTATGCTGTATGCAGACCATACACAGTCAAGTACATACTACAACGAAAGTGATCCTGTAGGATTTGGATCAGGCTGGGCTCCGGACAATTTTGCAGCATGGATGCAGACCTGGAACTATACTGCCATCAAAAGCAGTAAAACCACAGCGTGGGAAGGAGCGGACGTTGTAAGCGCCGTACAGAGAGAAGCAGCACAGCCATTGGGACGTCCATGGGTGCGTATGTGTCCTACCTTAGGTGTTATCAAAAATACTTTTGCAGATAAAACCAACGATTCCCGTTATGATGGAACTTTTGTAACCACCTACAGAGGAAACTGGAACAAGAATGGAACAGGCCTTACAACGGTTCCTGTACTTTATAATGCCAATAATTTACCTGTACAGCCGGGAGGAGCTATCTTAAGCTTCCTGAATGATGACAGTCAGACTCCTTCTTACCCTACAGGATCCGGACAAAGTGGTGTAGGAGCAGGAACCCTTCCGGGAAGAGCAGACTGGGTGATCGCACCGAACGGAATCAGCAGAATTGTATATCCGGGTCTTTGGAAAATAGGAACTTACCGTACCGATGATCCAAATGGATTAGGATATCCGAATGCAGGATTAACCCGTCCTTTCAGTGTTGCCAAATTTTCAGAATTCTATTTTATTGCCGCAGAAGCAGCTGTAAAAGGAGCTTCAGGAGCTATGACAGCCAGAGATCTTATCAACGTCATCCGTGCCCGTGCCGGAAAATGGAAGTTCAATAATGCACAGAATACCGCTTATGTGGCAGATAACAGTGCCGCAATGACTGCTGCTACGCCATCTGTAATTACCATTGATTATATCCTTGCAGAAAGATCCCGTGAATATTACGGAGAATTCTACAGATGGTATGATCTGGTACGTACACAGAAGTGGGGAGATTATGCGGCAAGTTATCAGATTGGAGGAGCTTCTTATGGAGATCATGATCCGCAGACGGTGACAAGAACAATAAAACCTTTTCATTATCTGAGACCGATTCCTCAGAATCAGATTGATGCGATGGAAGTATCGGCAGATATTAAAGCAAAATATCAGAATCCGGGATACAATTAATTTCATTCTACATTCATATCAGTAACAGAGTAGGTGTGAAAAGCACCTGCTTTGTTTATCTGAATTAAATTTTAAAACTATGGAAAAAACCTGGCGTTGGTTTGGCAAAAAAGACAAAATAGCACTCAGCACACTTCGTCAAATAGGAGTAGAAGGAATTGTTTCTGCCCTACATGATATCCCCAACGGAGAAATCTGGAATTCAGAGGCCATCAATGATTATAAAAACTATATAGAAAGCCACGGACTTCGCTGGTCTGTTGTGGAAAGTCTTCCCGTGAGCGAAGCCATCAAATACGGAGGTGAAGACCGTGACTCTTTATTAGAAAATTATATCATAAGCCTTGAAAATCTGGGTAAAGCAGGTGTTACAACAGTTTGCTACAACTTCATGCCCGTTCTCGACTGGGCAAGAACCGACCTCTTTCACGAATGGGAAGATGGTTCATCCTCACTTTATTTTGACAAAGCCAAGTTTGCGTACTTCGAAATTCATATCCTTAAAAGGGAAGGTGCAGAAAACGATTATGACCCGGAAATACTTCAAAAAGTAGAAGAATTAAAAAATACATTAACGGAAAAAGATAATCATGACCTGATCGATTCAGTCATTGTAAAAACACAGGGTTTCGTGAATGGAAATATCAAAGAAGGAGAATTGAATCCTGTAGAAAAGTTCAAAAGTCTGCTGGCTTTGTACGATGGTATAGATAAGCATCAGCTTCGCCAAAACATGAAATATTTTCTTGAAAAAATAATGCCTGTATGCGAAAAATGGAATATCCAGATGTGTGTACATCCTGATGATCCGCCTTTTTCATTACTGGGCTTACCCAGAATAGTAACCAATGAAGAAGATATCGACTGGCTTCTGAAAGCTGTTGATAATCCTCACAACGGATTAACATTCTGTGCCGGATCTTTAAGCGCCAACCTTCAGAATGATGTTCCAAAGCTTGCGCAAAAATTTGCTCACCGTACCAAATTCGTTCACCTGAGAAGTACAAATGTCTTTGAAAACGGTGATTTTATCGAAGCTCATCACCTGGGAGGAAGAGGAAAACTCATTGAAGTAATCCGTGTATTCGAAAAAGAAAATCCTGATCTTCCGATGAGAATTGACCATGGAAGACTTTTAACGGAAGATATTGACAAAGGATATAATCCCGGCTATTCATTTTTAGGAAGAATGCTGGCATTGGGCCAGATCGAAGGAGTAATGGCTGCAGTACAGTCGGAATTACAAAAAAATTAATCTGCGTTTGTAATAAATAATAAAAAGTAAAATGAAAGACCTGTTTAGTATTGAAAACAAAGTAGCAGTCATCACAGGGGCTTCGGGCGTTTTGGGAGGCAGCCTTGCCAAAAGTTTTATAGAGGCCGGAGCAAAAGTTGTTGCACTGGGAAGAAACCAGGAAACATTGGATGCCCGGGTAAAAGAACTGACAGATTTGGGTGGGGATACACTTGCTGTAGAAGCCAATGTGATGGATATTGAAAGCCTTGAAGCCGCTTCAGTGAAAATAAAGGAAAAGTATGGACGTATTGATATTCTGCTCAATATAGCGGGTGGAAATATTCCGGCAGCCACCTTATCTCCCGAACAGTCATTTTTTGATATGGATATGAAAGGATGGGCAGAGGTTACCGATCTGAATATCAACGGAACTGTTTATCCGAGCTATGTTTTCGGAAAAGTAATGGCTGAGCAGGGGAGCGGAAACATTATTAATATTTCTTCCATGGCTGCCTATTCAGCAATTACAAGAGTGGCCGGATATTCTGCCGCCAAATCAGCAATTACCAATTTTACGCAATGGCTGGCTTCTGACCTGGCATTGAAATTTGGAGATAAAATACGCGTTAATGCCGTGGCTCCCGGATTTTTCATTGGAGATCAGAACCGCGCAATCCTTCTGAATCCGGATGGAAGCTTAACGGAAAGAAGTAAAAAAGTAATGGCGAAAACACCTATGCAGAGATTTGGAGAAGTAGAAGAACTGAACGGGGTTGTACAGTTTCTGTGTTCAGATGCAGCAAGTTTTATCACAGGAGCACTGATTCCTGTTGATGGAGGTTTCAGCGCATTCAGCGGAGTATAAAAAGCTAATTTCTTCATATCATCAAACAGGACCTTAGTGGTTTCATTAAGGGTTCTGTTTTTAAATGTAGACACCTAAGTGTTGTGAAAATCATTGATTTTCATCTTATGTGAACTTTTCTGCATAATCATAATTGAAGTGTTCTAAAAACAAAGCTTTTGTGACTTTTGTGGTTTTGCAGAGTGTAAACAAGTTAATTAAAATCCAGGATTGTAAAAATAAATAATGAGTAATTCCATTAAAAATAAAGATGTTTTCGGAGAACTGTTTTTGCTTGAATCAGCAAAGGCAGAAAATTTGTATTTCGGATATGCCAAAGACATGCCGGTGATTGATTATCACAATCATCTGGAGCCAGATGTTATTTCTGCCAATCAAAACTTCCGTTCTCCAGCAGCTATCTGGCTGGATGGTGACCATTACAAATGGAGAGCCATGAGAAATTTTGGTACTGATGAACAGTTTATTTCCGGAAATGCTTCAGATCAGGAAAAATTCATGAAATGGGCCGAAGTGGTGCCTTATACCCTTCGCAATCCGCTGTTTCACTGGACGCATCTGGAACTCAAAAACCCTTTTGGTATCAACGAATATTTATCACCCAATAATGCAGATACGGTGTATCATCAGATGAATGAAAGTCTGCAGACACCTGGTTTTTTACCACAATCCATCATTCAGAATTTTAAAGTAGAAGCCTTATGTACTACAGATGATCCTGCTGATGATCTGGTTCATCATAAAGCTTTAAAACACAGTGGGTTTAAAACAGCTGTTCTTCCTGCTTTCCGCCCTGATGCTTATATTAATATAATTAATCCTGAACGGTATCTTTCAGGAATTAAAAAACTTGAAAAAGTTTGTGAATTTTCCATCGTGTCAGCTTCTGATCTGTTGAATGCACTTCAGTCCAGAATCAATTATTTTGTGGAAGCAGGGGCAAAAGTAGCCGATCACGGCTTTGAATATTTTCCGGATACCACAAAGTGGAATCAAAACCTTGAAAAAGAGTTTTCAGAATTCCTGAAAGGGAATATTTCAACATTTTCCGATCCGGATGCCTTATGTGGCTATATGCTGAAAGAGCTTTGCAAAATGTATGCAGAAAAAGGCTGGGTACAGCAGTTTCATGTAGGGGCAACCCGAAACAACAATTCAGAAATGTTCAGAAAAATGGGCGCCAATGCAGGATATGATGCCATTGGAGAACCATATTATGCACAGCGATTGAGTGTTTTGCTGGATGCATTGAATTCAGAAGAAAAACTGGCCAAAACCATTATATACAATCTGAATCCGGCATTTAATGAAGTTTTGGCATCCCTTGCCGGAAACTTCAATGAAGGAGGCATCAAATCCAAAGTACAGTTTGGAGCAGCCTGGTGGTTTCTCGATCAGCTCGACGGGATGACGAAACAGATGAATACACTTTCCAATATCGGTCTGATCAGCACTTTTGTCGGCATGCTGACCGATTCCCGAAGCCTGCTGTCATTCTCAAGACATGATTATTTCAGAAGGCTTTTGTGCAATCTGTTCGGAAGTGAAATGGAAAGAGGTCTTCTTCCCGATGATGAAAAATGGGTAGGAAAGATCATTCAGGATATCTGTTATCACAATACAAAAAATTATTTTGAAATCTAATACCATGCAGGACTCGACGAAAATACTATGTTTCGGGGAACTGCTTCTCCACTTTGCCCCGGATTCCGAAGGAAACTGGTTGAACGAGCAGTCTCTGAAAATGTATGTGGGCGGTGCCGAATACAATGTAGCGGCAGCACTTTCCCAGTGGAAGAATTCTGTGAAATTATTATCAGCTTTACCTGAGAATTTTGTTGGAAATCACTTAGAATTTCAGCTTAACAATAAAGGAATAGAAGTCCTTGCAGAAAAAACTCAAGGGAGAATAGGAACATTTTACCTTTCTTCTGATGGAGATATGCAGAACGCTTCAGTGGTTTACGACCGATTTCCGTCTGTTTTTACCCAGTCGGATTTTGAAACTTTCAGTGATGATGAGATATTTTCAGGAGTAAAATGGCTGCATATCAGTACCATCACACCGGCTTTGAGTGACAATGCATTCCGCAAATGTTTACAGATCATGAAAGAAGCCAGAACAAAAAATATTACAGTTTCTCTGGACCTGAATTACAGAGCATTGCTTTGGCAAAACCAGAATCCTCACAAAATTAAAGAGCTGATGCCTTTTGTGAACGTTCTTATGGGAAATATATGGTCTGTGGAGCAGTTTCTGAATATTCCTGTTGAATATGAACTTAACGGAAAATTTGATGATGAAAATCTTCTGAAGCAGGCCAAAAAAACAGCTTTGGAAATCAGGAGACAATTCCCGGGGGTGGAAAAAATAGCGAATACTTTCCGCTTTACAAACGGGGAACAGGTGAATTACTTTGCCACCTTATTTGCTGATGAACAGCTTTTGATTTCAGAAAAATATAATTCAGATACCATTGAAGAAAGGGTAGGAAGCGGTGATTCTTTCATGGCCGCTTTGATTCATGGAATTTTAAAAGGAAATCCTGACCAGCAGATCTTGGAGGATGCTACAAAAGTTGCTTTTAAAAAGCTTTTTGTAAAGGGAGATACCATTGATGAAAGCATAAATATCGAGAAATTATGAGTGAAATACTACAAAAAATAAAAGACCAGAAAATAGTTCCGTTATTCTATAACGAATCGTTTGAGGTCTCAAAAAATATCATAAAAGCTTTATACGAAGCAGGAATCCGTGTGATAGAATATACCAACCGCGGCCATCAGGCATTGGAAAATTTCACTAAGCTGAAAGAAATTTCCCATACAGAATTTTCTGACCTTCTGTTAGGAATCGGGACGGTGAAAAACATAAAAGAAATGGATGATTATGCTCATGCAAAAGCAGATTTTATCATTACACCAGTGATCAGTGAAGCATTGGTAAAACATGCCCTCGAAAAAAATATACTTCTGATTCCGGGCTGTTTTACCCCTTCCGATATCAATATTGCCTATCAGAAGGGTTTAAAACTGGTTAAAATATTCCCGGCTGATTCTTTAGGGAAGAACTACATCAAATCGGTACAGCCTGTTTTTCCGGGAATGAATTTCATGCCCACCGGAGGAATCCATGCTGAAACTGAAGATATCAGTGAATGGCTCAATGGAGGTGCCATAGCAGCAGGGCTGGGAAGCTCTCTCATCGGAAAAGATAATAATGAAGAAGAACTGACGCTGAAAACAAAAAAATTATTACAACAACTTAATCAATAACTCAATGCATGCTCCTCACAACCGCAATATAAGATGGTGGATGCTGTCCCTTGTCTTTCTCGCCACTACGATCAATTACCTTGACCGTCAGGTAATGGGTTTGCTGAAACCTGTGCTGGAAAAAGAATTCAGCTGGGATGAAAAAGATTATAGCTATATCGTCATGGCTTTTACCACGACTTATGCCATCGGTTATATGGCCATGGGAAGGTTTATAGACAAGGTAGGAACCAAAATCGGGTATGCGGTTTCTCTTATTGTATGGAGTTTGGCCTCTATAGGACATGGTCTTGTAAAAAGTACCATCGGATTTATCATTGCGAGAAGTACCTTAGGCATCAGTGAAGCAGGAAACTTTCCTGCCGCCATCAAATCAGTGGCTGAATGGTTTCCCAAAAAAGAAAGAGCACTGGCAACGGGAATTTTTAACTCAGGAGCGACGGTGGGAGCTATTTTAGCCCCGCTATTGGTTCCGGTCATTCTTGGGCATTACGGCTGGAGACAGACCTTTGTATGGATTGGTGCTTTGGGCATGGTCTGGATTATTCTTTGGTGGAAATTTTATACCGTACCGGAAAAAGCCAAAAATATCAGCAAGGAAGAACTGCAGTATATAAAAAGCGATCAGACTGAAAAAACAGAAGAGAAAACCAAAATTCCTTTATCGGAATTACTGAAATATAAAGTAACATGGTCATTTGCCATCGGTAAGATATTAACCGATCCTATCTGGTATTTCTTCATGTTCTGGCTGCCGGCCTATTTCTCGGATGTATTCAAAATGGATTTAACCAAACCATCTCTTCCGTTAATTATTATTTACAGCGGAACCACGATCGGAAGTATTGGTGGAGGATATCTCTCATCATTTCTGATCAAAAAAGGCTGGGCTATCGGAAGAGCCAGAAGCATTACCATGTTATTGTTTGCTTTGATGGTAGTTCCGGTCATGTTCTCAAAATATGTAGATAATATGTGGATGATCACAATCATCATTGCCTTTGCAACAGCTGCACATCAAGGATGGGGAGCCAATCTTATGACTACGGTCGGAGATCAGTTACCCAACAATTATGTCAGTTCTGTCATTGGTTTTGGCGGAATGCTGGGCTCAGCGGCAGGAATCATTTTTCCCCTTTTTATCGGAATTGTTCTCGACGCTTTTAAAAAATCAGGAAACATCAACGGGGGCTACAACATTATATTTTTCATAGCCGGAATATCCTATGTTACAGCCTGGGGATTGATTAAAATAATCAACCGCAAGAAAACCTTATAAAAACTATTAAATAATGATCTGTAATCGATTATAATAATAAAATATGATACGCATTGCTGAGTGTAACGCCCTTGTGAACCTTATTAAGGATGTAGTTAAAAAATTTGCGGACTTAGCGTTAAAAAGAACAACACCTATTCAAAAATATACATTTTAAAAACTATAAAAAAAGAATAACAATGAAACAGAATATAATGAATTTAGCTTTCTTCAGAAATAAAACGAATATCCTTGCAGCAGCTGCTTTGCTATCGGTGACTTCGATTTCTGCCCAGACATTCTCAGACTTTAATTACCGTGGAAACGATAAAATATATAATGACAACCCTCTTAAACCGGACGAATTTTATTCTCCGATTTTACAGGGCTGTTATCCCGATCCAAGCATTACAAAAAAAGGCGACGATTATTATCTGGTAAACTCTTCTTTCTCAATGTTTCCGGGCGTTCCGATTTTTACGTCTAAAGATCTGGTAAACTGGAAGCAGGTAGGGCACGTTTTAGACAGACCTTCCCAGCTTAAAGTTGAAAATTCGGGCGTTTCGCATGGAATTTATGCACCGGATATCAAATACAATAAGCACAACGATACTTTTTATATGATTACTACCCAGTTTGCAGGTGGTATCGGAAATATGGTCGTAAAAACCAAAGATCCGTCAAAAGGATGGAGCGAAGTCCAAAAGCTAAACTTTGACGGTATTGATCCTTCTATTTTCTTTGATGATGATGGAAAAGCATATATCGTTCACAATGATGCTCCGCCGAAAGGTACTGAGCAGTACAACGGCCACCGTGTTATTAAGATTTGGGACTATGATCTCGAAAAAGACCAGGTAGTTGCGGGCTCGGATAAGATTATTGTAAACGGAGGCGTGGATCTTTCCCAAAAACCGATCTGGATTGAAGGTCCCCATATTTACAAAAAGAACGGTAAATACTACCTGATGTGTGCAGAAGGCGGAACCGGAGGCAACCATAGCGAAGTGATTTTTATGGCAGATTCTCCGAAAGGACCGTTTGTTCCCGCTAAAAATAATCCAATTCTTACGCAAAGATATTTTCCGAGAGACAGAAAGGAAAAAGTGGATTGGGCAGGTCATGCAGATTTAGTGGAAGGTCCGAACGGACAATGGTATGGCGTATTTTTAGCAATTCGTCCGAATGTCAGCAACCGTGTTAACAAAGGCCGTGAAACGTTCATTCTTCCTGTAGACTGGAGCGGAACGTATCCTGTTTTCCAAAATGGCCTGGTTCCGATGAAACCAAAATTGAAAATGCCACAAGGTGTTCAGAATCAAACCGGACAAACCGGATTTTTCCCGAACGGCAACTTTACATACAACGATAAACTAACCGATAAAAACCTCGATTTCCGTTGGATTGCCATGCGTGGTCCTCGTGAAAACTTCATTACTGCAACAAAAAATGGTGTAAAAGTAAACCCTTTTGCAACCAATATCAAAGCATTGGCCCCGGTTTCGGCATTATTCCACAGATTACAACACGAAGATTTTGAAACCTCTGTAACCTTGGATTTTAAGCCTAAATCAGGAAAAGAGCTGGCAGGAATTACCTGTTATCAAAGTGAAACATTCAATTATGTTTTCGGAATCACAAAAAAAGATAAAGATTTCTACATCGTATTGGAAAGAACAGAAAAAGGGCAATCAAAGCTGATCGCCAGCGAGAAGATTTCATTATCCAAACCGGTTAAACTGCAGGTTGTTGCCGATAAAGATGAACATAGCTTTAATTATTCACTGGATGGCACGAATTATAAAAATTTGGGAGGACCGGTTTCAGGAGATATTCTTTCTACTGATATAGCGGGAGGCTTTACAGGAAGCCTTATCGGGCTTTACAGTACATCTTCCAATGATATTGTACCGAATTAAGTTAGTATTAGCAATGTCACACTGAGCTTGTCGAAGTGTTCCTTTTAAGATTGTAAAGAATTAAATCGAACCAAAATATCAAAACCTTGAAAATCAAAAAATCTTATATAGTTTCTTTATTGGGATTTATCGGGCTGAATCTTCTTTCAGCCCAGGTAAATCCTTCCGGAAAACAGAGTACTGCATTTACCAATCCCATCATCTGGGCAGATGCACCGGATTTATCCATTACCAGAAACGGAAACGATTTTTACCTGATCAGTACCACCATGCATCTGATGCCGGGAGCTCCGGTAATGCATTCCAGGGATTTGGTACATTGGGAAATGTCTGGTTATGTTTTCGATACTTTGAATGACAACTCGAAATATGATTTATTGAACGGAACCGTTTACGGCAGAGGTCAATGGGCTTCTTCAATCCGTTATCATAAAGGAAAATATTACGTTTTATTCTCTCCGAATGATGAACCTTTCAAATCTTATTTCTATGTGACTGATGATCCTGAAAAAGGAAAATGGAAGCTGATCACCAGAACACGGCATTTTCATGATGCTTCACTGTTTTTTGATGACGATAACAGAATATATGTTTTCACTTCCAACAAAGTTTTTGAACTGAGCCCCGATTTTAAAGAAGTGATCGGAAATCCGGATGGAACTGAGGTATTTCAGAAAGATGCCTCGGAAACCGGGCTTCTGGAGGGAAACCAGATCATCAAAAGAAACGGGAAATATTATATGATGATGATATCCTGGCCCAAAAACGGAAAACGCCGCCAGGTCGTCTACAGAGCTGATAAAGTGACAGGTCCTTACGAGAAAAAAGTCGTTTTGGAAGACAATTTTTTAGGGTTCTCTTACGCAGGTCAGGGCGCTTTGATTGATGATAAAAACGGAAACTGGTATTCTCTTATTTTTCAGGACAGAAATGGAGTAGGACGTGTTCCTTTGCTGCTTCCCGTACAATGGGAAAACGACTGGCCGGTATTGGGAGATAACGGAAAAGTTCCTTTGAAAGGAGAAGTTCCGCTTCCGCTATTCAAAGCAAAAAATCATTTGGTGGAAAGCGATGAGTTCTCTGATAAAACAATGAAAATCCAGTGGCAATGGAATCATAATCCGGTGAATGAAGCCTGGTCTTTATCCGAAAGAAAAGGCTTTCTGAGACTGAAAACCAGCAGAGTCGTAGACAATCTGTACGCTGCACCCAATACTTTAACCCAGAGAATGGAAGGTCCAACCTCTTCAGCAGTTATCGCAATGGACCTTAAAGGAATGAAAGATGGAGATGTAGCGGGTTTCAGCGCCTTCAACGGGGATTCCGGGATCTTGTCAGTAGTGAAGGAGGGTGAAGAAAAATTCATTGTTTTTTCAACCAACGAAGTGAGCCTGGACAATAAGACAAAAGCCATTACTGGAGTTAAAAAAGAAGAAAAAAAACGGATTCCTCTCAATTCGGATAAGGTTTTTCTCCGTATTGATGCTGATTTTAACCTCGGGAAAGATCTTGCAGACTTTTATTACAGTACGGATCAGAAGAACTGGACGGAAATGGCAAAAGATTACAAAATGATCTTTGATTACCGTAGATTTTTTATGGGATCAAAATTAGCAATTTTCAATTATGCCACTAAAAATACCGGAGGCTTCGTAGATGTGGATTTTTTCAGAGTCAATGAAGCCGGAAAATAAGAATCAAAAGCAGAGAAAAATCTGTTGTAAACAGTAACTAAAATATACGCTATTATTTTTTTATCTCAAGTAATAAGTGTAAAAAATACAAATAAAAATCATGAATAAATCAGTTATATGGGCTTTAGGACTTGTTTTGTCGGGAATGTTCGTTTCCGCACAAACTCTTGATCAACAGGCGCCGCAGGGTTTCGATGTGGAAAATGCTGCTATTTCCCACGGAAAAATTGACACGATTCAATATCCGTCAAAAACCGTTGGAACAACAAGAAAAGCTTTGGTTTACACACCGCCGGGATTCAAAAAAGGTGAAAAATATCCTGTTCTTTATCTTCTTCACGGCATCGGCGGGGATGAAAAAGAGTGGTTCAATCAGGGAAAACCCAATATTATTCTGGATAATCTGTATGCACAGGGAAAACTGCAGCCGATGATTGTAGTACTTCCCAACGGCCGTGCGATGAAGGATGACAGAGCGAAAGGAAATATAATGGCTCAGGATAAAGTGGAAGCGTTTGCAACTTTTGAAAAAGATTTACTGAATGATCTGATTCCGTTTGTAGAGAAAAAATATCCGGTTAAAAAAGACCGTGAAAACCGTGCTTTGGCAGGATTGTCAATGGGAGGCGGACAGACACAGAATTTTGCTTTCGGAAACATTGATAAGTTTGCCTGGCTGGGCGCATTTTCTTCTGCACCCAATACAAAAGAGCCCAATAAGCTTTTACCCAATCCACAGGATGCATTAAAGCTGAAGCTGATCTTTATTTCCTGCGGTGATGCAGACGGGCTGATGCCTTTCAGCAAGAGAACCAGCGATTATCTGAGAAAAAATAAAATCCCTCATATCTTTTATATAGAACCGGGCGGCCATGATTTTAAGGTTTGGAAAAATGATTTATACATCTTTTCACAGCTGTTGTTTAAGCCTGTTGATACAACGAAGTTTGAAGGATTTACCGTTTTGGGAACTCCTGCAGCAACCAATATAAGAAATGCCCAGTATCCTCAAATCCTTCCCGACGGAAGGGTGATGTTCAAAGTGAAGGCACCGGAAGCGCAAAAAGTTCAGATCGATTTAGGGAAAAAATATGACCTGAAAAAAGATGCTGATGGATTCTGGACAGGTATAACTGATCCGCAAAGCGGAAGCTTCCATTATTATTCTCTGCTGATTGATGGTGTTGCGGTTGCTGACCCGTCCAGCGAAACATTCTACGGAATGGGAAGGTATGCCAGTGGAATAGATATTCCTTTCGAAGGAGATGATTTCTATGCATTAAAAGACGTCCCTCATGGGGATATCCGTATTAAAAATTTCTATTCCAAAGTCACAAACTCATGGAGAAGAGTTTTTATTTACACCCCGCCAGGTTACGACCAGAATCCTGTTGAATCTTATCCCGCACTGTATATTTTACATGGCGGAGGTGAAGATGAAAGCGGCTGGGCCAACCAGGGCAAAACCAATCTGATTCTGGATAATCTCATCGCAGAAGGAAAAGCAAAAAAAATGGTCATCATTATGCCGGACGCCAATATCGGACAGGGCGGAATCCGGAACTTTGGAGAGCGCAATCTTCAGATGTTTGAAAAAGAGCTGAAAGAATCCATCATTCCGTTTGCCGAATCCAATTACAGGATAAAAAAAGGTAAAGAAAACCGTGCGTTGGCAGGACTTTCCATGGGTGGAATATATACGCTGTATGCCGGAATTCAGAACTCTGATATGTTTTCCGGTCTGGGAGTTTTCAGCTCAGGATATATGTTGCCGATGCTTCAGGATGTTGCCGATAAACAGTACAAATTTTTAAATGAAAATAAATCTGCTTTTTCATCCAACATCAGAAATTTCTGGATTTCAATGGGTGGAAAAGATGATATTGCTTATGAAAACGGTCAGAAAATGTTGAAAGAACTGGATAAAATAGGAATTAAATATTCTTACACCGATTATCCGGGAGGCCACACATGGCCGGTTTGGAGAAATAGTCTGCATCAGTTTGTCCAGATACTTTTTAAATAGTAAAGTGACTTAAACTTTATAAAACCACAAAAGTCACAAAAGCTTTCATTTTAAAACACTTGAGTTCACTTAAGTAAGTTTAAAATGATACCGCAGAAAAGTTCACATAAGACGAAAATCAAAGATTTTCACAAAAACTTAGGTGTACTTATTACGCATAAGGCCTGGCTCTGAAAAAACTTAAGTGTTTAAAACTTTTGTGCCTTTTGTGGTTAAAAATAATGAATATAAAAGTTGCAACAGCTTCAATGTTTTAAGGTAATGATATAATAATTCAAATTTAAAATGAAATGAGCTTTACAAAGATGAACATCAAAACTTCCATTATTACAGTAATCATGTTTTCCGGAATGGTAAATGTCAGTGCGCAGTCTTATCAGAAAACAGATTCAGGATTGAAGTTTTTCGCTGATCATATGAATGTTGAAGTGAAATTTTATGGAGAAAATACGATCAGGATTATTAAATATCCCGCAGGCAGATTATTTGTCAAAAATAGTTTGTCGGTCATTAAACAGGAGCAGAAAATCAAATTTTCAGTTTCAGAAAAAAATAATATTATTTCATTAAAAACAAATGACCTTCTGCTTTCCATTAATACTAAAAATGGAGTGATCACCTATACATTGCCATCCGGAAAAGAGCTTTTGAAAGAAACCGGAAATGATTTCAAGCCATTTAATGATGCCGGAACACAGACTTATTCTGTAAGACAGGATTTTCAGCTTGAAAAAGACGAACCTGTTTACGGTCTGGGAATTCTGCAAAACGGAAAAATGTCCCAGCGGAATACCGATGTAAAAATGATTCAGAATAATACCTGGGATTTTGTGCCTTTCTTTCAGTCTGTAAAAGGATATGGCGTCTTTTGGGATAACTATTCACCCACACAATTTACCGATACGTCTCAGAAAACCTCTTTCTCATCTGAAGTGGGAGACGGTATTGATTATTATTTTATCTATGGTAAAAATGCCGATGGCGTAGTGGCTGGAATGCGTGACCTCACAGGAAATGTACCCATGCTTCCTTTATGGACATATGGCTACTGGCAAAGCAAAGAACGTTACAAAAGCCAGGATGAACTGACAGAGGTGGTTAAAAAATACCGCGATTTGAAAGTTCCTTTAGACGGAATTATACAGGACTGGCAATACTGGGGAAACAATTATCAATGGAACGCCATGGACTTCATCAGTCCCGACTTTCCGGATGCTAAAAAAATGGTACAGGAGATCCATGATATGAATGCCCATCTTTCAGCTTCCATCTGGTCGTCATTCGGACCAATGACCAAACAGTACCGTGAAATGGATCCAAAGGGGATGCTTTTCAACATCAGTACCTGGCCGGAATCAGGCCGTGATGTCTGGCCTCCGGATATGAATTATCCTTCCGGTGTCCGTGTTTATGATGCTTACAATCCTGAAGCGAGAAATATTTATTGGAAATATCTGAACAAAGGCGTTTTCAGCCTTGGTGTAGATTCCTGGTGGATGGATTCAACAGAACCCGATCATCTCAGCCAGAAAGCGGAAGATCTGGACACTAAAACCTATCTTGGCTCATTCAGAAAAGTAAGAAATGCGTATCCGTTGATGACAGTAGGCGGTGTTTACGATCATCAGCGTGAAACCACCGGTGATAAAAGGGTTTTTATTTTAACAAGATCAGCGTTTGCAGGCCAGCAGCGATATGCGGCCAATACCTGGTCCGGAGATGTCAATTCTTCCTGGGAAACATTGCGCAAACAGGTGCCGGCAGGATTGAATTTCAGTCTTACAGGAAATCCGAATTTCAATTCCGATATCGGAGGTTTCTTTGCTGGTACTTACAAAAGAAATGGAGGCTCAAAAAATCCAATGTTCCAGGAACTGTATGTCCGATGGCTGCAGTATGGAGCCTTTACGCCGATGATGCGTTCGCATGGAACTGATGTTGCGAGAGAAATTTATCAGTTTGGGAATAAAGGAGACATTGTTTATGATGCGATAGAAAAATTCATCAGGTTGCGTTACAGTATGTTACCGTATATCTATTCTGTTTCCCATGATGTTTCAAAAAACGGGTCCAGCTTTATGAGAGCCCTTTCCATGGATTTTCCTTCAGACAAAAAAACATGGGATATGAATAATGAATATCTTTTTGGAAAATCATTGTTGGTGACACCTGTTCTCAATGCCCAATATACTCCTGAAAAGACAGTTAAAACTGATGAAAATGAAGGCTGGAATAAAACCGACAGCAATAAGGATAACTCGGTCTCAAATATAGATTTTACTCAAAACAAAAGCGTGAAAGTTTACCTTCCGGAAGGAACAGATTGGTTTGATTTCTGGACCAATGAAAAATACAGTGGAGGGAAAGAAATTCAGAAATCTGTTAATCTTCAGACTATTCCTTTGTATGTAAAAGCAGGAAGCATCATTCCCTTTGGTCCCGATGTTCAATATGCCACTGAGAAAAAATGGGATAATCTTACGGTAAAAATCTATCCGGGAGCAGATGCAGATTTTATCTTATATGAAGATGAATTCGATAATTATAATTACGAAAAAGGAGCCTATACGGAAATACCTTTTCATTGGAATGAAAAATCAAAAACACTGACAATAGATTCCCGAAAAGGGAAGTACCAAGGAATGATTGAGACAAGGAGTTTTAACCTGATTCTTCCTGATGGCCGACAGAAAACGGTAAATTATTCAGGGCAAAAAACAGATATCCATTTTAAATAAACTTAAAATATTGAAGTATGAAAAATTTAAGTTTGATATTAGCATTGGGATTTTTCCAGATTTGTTTTGGTCAAAATCCGATTATCCAAACCAAGTATACTGCCGACCCGGCACCGATGGTTTATAAGGATACGGTTTATCTTTATACGAGCCATGATGAGGACGATGCTTTCGGATTCAAAATGAAAGACTGGTTGCTCTACACTTCCACAGATATGGTCAATTGGACAGACCACGGTGTAGTGGCTTCGCTCAAAGATTTTAAATGGGTAAATACCGACAACGGCGCCTGGGCACCACAGGTTATCGAAAGAAAAGGAAAATTCTATATGTATTGTCCAATGCCGAACAATATGGGGATTGGTGTTTTAGTGGCGGACAGTCCGTACGGTCCTTTCACCGATCCTATTGGTAAGCCTTTGATCAAAAATTCTCTGGATGATATCGATCCCACAGTTTTAATTGATGACGACGGGCAGGCTTATCTGTACTGGGGAAATCCCAATCTTTGGTATGCTAAACTGAATGAAGATATGATATCTCTTGCCGGACCAATCACCAAAGACCCTTCGTTTGCGAAGGTGAAAGACCAGCCAGATCCTTTCAAGTATCAGGAAGGACCTTGGGTTTGGAAAAAAAATAACCATTATTATATGGCTTACGCATCAAAATGTTGCCCGGAAGGGATTGGTTATGCTATGGCAAAATCACCTACAGGACCCTGGAATTATGGAGGCGTGATTATGGATGGCGACCAGAGGTCCAGCGGAAATCATCCCGGTATTATAGATTTCAAAGGCAGATCTTATGTTTTCGGATTCAACCATATGCTTAGGATGCAGACCATGAGCAAGCATTACGAACGCCGGTCTGTCAGTGTTACAGAAATTACCTACAATGCAGATGGAACCATTCAGAAGCTTCCTTTCTGGACTGCGGATGGCGCAAAAAGAGTGGGTACTCTGAATCCTTATAAAAAAGTTGAAGCAGAAACTATGGCTTACAGCGAAGGCCTTAAAACAGAAATGGTCACAGAATGGGAACGCAATCAACCATATAACAGAGGCAAAAAAATCACAGACCGTATCATCGTTACCTCAATTAACAATGGTGATTATATTAAAATCCAGGGAGTAGATTTTTCCAAAGGCGTAAAATCTTTGGATGTGAATGTCGCTTCTCTTTATGGAGGAAAAATAGAAGTACATTCAGATGCTCTTAATGGACCTATGCTTGGCGTTGTTAACGTTACAGGAAAAGGTGAGGGCGACTTATATAAGACTATTAATACACTTCTGAAAAGTGTAAAGGGAATCCATGATTTATATTTTGTTTTTAAGGGAGAAAAAGACCTTTTCTATTTCGATTGGTGGAAATTTAAAAATTAAAGCTGAATTCAGGAATATCAATAGGAATGGGCTTTAGTCCATTTTATAAAGAAAGAATATGGATGGCTTTAGCCAAAACTTAAGTCATTTGTTATGAGTTACAATTAATATATCAGTTACAATTTAAAAAATGTTCAGATTTAAACTCTTTATTTTCAGTTTTTTAATTGCCGGATACTGTTTAAATGCGCAGTCAACCGTTTGGTTAGACCAGTTGGATTTGAGCGTTGTAACACAGGGGCACGGAAAACCGGGCATCAATACTTCGGTGGACGGAAAACCTATAACCATTGCAGGCGAAGTTTTCAAAAGAGGCTTTGGAACCCACGCTGAAAGTTCTTTGTTGATTAGATTAAATGGCAAAGCAAAAAGCTTTACCGCAATGGTGGGATTGGATGATGAAATCAAAGGGCAGAATCCCGCTGCCGAATTTGAAATTTACGGCGACAACAAAAAACTTTGGTCAAGCGGGGTCATGAAATTAGGCTATAAAGCAAAGCCTGTTTCCGTTTTGCTGGAAGGTGTAAAACAATTAGAATTAGTCGTAACAGACGGCGGAAACGGACCTTATTATGATCACGCCGATTGGGCAGATGCTAAGTTTGAAACAGCAAACGGTGCAAAACTGATAACATTTAATCCGATTTCATCAGTACCTTATATTTTGACGCCAAAACCTGTGGCAACTCCAAAAATTAATTCAGCAGGCGTTTACGGAGTTCGTCCTGGCTCACCTTTTTTGTTCAGGATTGCAGCAACGGGTGACAGACCAATGACTTTTAAGGCAAAAAATCTTCCGAAAGGTTTAACAATAGATTCACAGACCGGAATCATCACTGGAAAAATAGATTCTAAAGGAAGTTATGAAGTGACTTTGAATGCTAAAAATGCGAAAGGTTCAGCTTCAAAAAAATTAAAAATAGAATGTGGGGACAGAATCGCTCTCACGCCTACAATGGGCTGGAATAGCTGGAACTGCTTCGGACATGAAGTTTCTGCCGACAAAGTGAAACGTGCAGCAGATGCCCTTATAAAGTCGGGACTGATCAATCACGGCTGGAATTATATCAATATCGATGATTCCTGGCAGTATAACAGAGATGGAAAAGACCCTTCATTCCAGGGAAAGATGCGTGATGAAAACGGGTATATCCTGACCAATTCCAAATTTCCTGATATGAAAGGCCTTGCAGACTACATCCATAACAATGGCTTGAAAATGGGAATTTATTCTTCCCCCGGTCCATGGACCTGTGGCGGATGTACCGGAAGCTACGGTTACGAAAAACAGGATGCTGAAAGCTACGCCAAATGGGGTGTTGATTACCTGAAATACGACTGGTGCAGTTATGGCGGAGTGATTGACGGGATGCCGGATAATGACCCCAATAAAGTTCCTTCTCTTGCTTTTGAAGGTGGTGGGGATCCGGATAAAGGCGTGAAACCATTCAAACTGATGGGAAGTCTTTTGAAGCAGCAGCCGAGAGACATCGTGTATAACCTCTGCCAATACGGAATGGGTGATGTATGGAAGTGGGGTGATGAGGTCAGTGCACAATCCTGGCGTACCACCAACGATATTACAGATACCTGGTCAAGCGTAAAGAATATTGCCCTTGCTCAGGACAAGGCAGCTCCTTTTGCGAAACCCGGAAACCGGAACGATCCGGATATGCTGGTTGTTGGCGTTGTCGGCTGGGGAAATCCACATCAGAGCCGGTTGAAGCCTGATGAACAGTATCTTCATATGAGTCTGTGGAGTATTTTTTCAGCCCCGTTGCTGATTGGCTGTGACCTTGAGAAACTGGATGATTTCACTTTAAACCTTCTGACGAATGATGAGGTTATTGCCGTCAATCAGGATACTTTGGGAAAACAGGGTGTTTGTTTGCAGACCATTGGTGAGCTCAGAATTTATGTCAAAGATTTGGAGGACGGAAGCAAAGCTGTGGCTTTTGCCAATTTCGGAAGAGAAAAAGTGACGCTACCCTATAAAGATTTCAAAAAATTAGGGATTTCAGGTGTTCAGACGGTTCGTGACCTTTGGAGACAGAAGGATATTGCAGAAATCAATACGGACAAAAAAGGTCTTTCATTGGACATTCCGGCACATGGTGTTGCCTATTATAAATTCATTTCACTCAAATAAATAAGATTAAGATATGAATTCACGAAACTTAAAATATATCACACTTTCTTTTCTGCTGGCAGGGATTGGTATTTCTGCGCAGAATCCGGTTATTCAGACCCATTTTACACCAGATCCGGCTCCCATGGTCTATAAAGAGAAAATGTATGTTTATACAGGGGATGATCAGCCGGGATTTGATTTTTATACGATGACCAAATGGCGGGTGTATTCCACGGAAGATATGGTCAATTATACAGACCATGGTTCGCCTATTTCTTTAGAGTCTTTCAGCTGGGCGCGGGATAGGGCCTGGGCAGCGCAGTGTATTGAAAGAAATGGCAAATTCTACTGGTATATCTGTGCACAGACTGTTGACAACAATATGGCTATTGGTGTTGCGGTGTCTGACAGTCCTACCGGGCCTTTCAGAGATGCTTTGGGAAAACCTCTGATTTCAACCGGAACCTGGGATAATATTGACCCTACGGTTTTTACAGATGATGACGGACAGGCTTATCTGTATTGGGGAAACAGTAAATTATTTTATGTGAAGCTCAATAAAGATATGACTTCCTATCAGGGGAAAATCACAGAAATTCCGCTATCGGTGGAAGCTTTCGGCGGGCTGAGACGTCCCGGGAAAAGTGATGAGGTTCTGCAAAAGCAGGAAAAATTTGATGATGTATATGTAGAAGGACCATGGCTTTATAAGCGTAACAATCAATATTATATGATGTATGCCGGAATGACCGGAAGAACAGAATGTTTATCCTATTCAACCAGCCCATCGCCAACCGGGCCGTGGAAATATCAGGGGAAAATAATGACCGACCAGCCTACTAACAGCTTTACCAACCATGGCGGAATTATCGATTTCAAAGGAAAGTCCTACCTGTTTTACCATACCGGACTATTGCCGGCCGGAGGAAGCTACGGACGCTCAACTGCTGTAGAAGAATTCAGATATAATGCTGACGGGACTATTCCGAAGATCACCATGACCAAAGAAGGTGTAGCTCCGGCTGGAACCTTAAATCCATATCAGAGAACAGAAGCCGAAACTATGGCATTGTCGGAAAAATGCAGCACTTCCGAAAACAGAAACACCGGAGTGTATGTCTCCGATGCCAGAGCAGGAGGGTATATCAGGGTCCGTTCGGTGGATTTTGAAAAAGGGGCTTCTGCATTTTCAGCTTCCGTTGCCGCAGGAATTGATGGTGGTATTCTGGAAGTTCATCTGGATGATGTTAAAGGACCGAAAATAGCCCAGATTGAGATTCCGAGAACCGGTGGCTGGGAAGAGTTCAAAACCCTGACCTCAAAAATTTCAGAATCTGTTTCCGGTGTTCACGATGTATACTTTGTGTTCCAGGGCAAAAATATTACGGCAGGAAGAAAGTTATTTAATTTCGATTACTGGAGCTTTCAGAAAAAATAAAACTGACTATGAAAAATACAATACAATATATACTGGGGCTTTGTCTGATAGGTTTTTCCGAAGGCTTATCAGCGCAGAACCCTATTATTCAGACCAATTATACTGCAGACCCTGCACCGATGGTCTACAATGACAGGCTGTATGTGTACACCACACACGATGAAGACAATTCCACCTGGTTTACCATGAACGACTGGAAAGTGTATTCCACCAATGATATGGTGAACTGGACAGATCACGGAACAATTCTCTCGTATAAAGATTTCGACTGGGCGAAACGCGATGCCTGGGCCGCACAATGTGTAGAAAGAAACGGAAAGTTTTTTTTATACGTTCCGATGTGGTCCAAAACCAATAACAAAGGCGCTATAGGGGTTGCTGTTGGCGACAGTCCGTTGGGGCCTTTTCATGATCCGCTGGGAAAACCTCTTGTTCAGAGCGAATGGGGAGATATTGATCCAACCGTTTTTGTGGATGATGACGGACAGGCCCATATGTACTGGGGAAATCCTAAGCTTAAATACGTAAAGCTGAATGAAGATATGATCTCCTATTCCGGGAATATTACAGAAGTTCCGATGACCGAAGAATCATTTGGAAAAAGGGATGGCAAACCTAACCCGGAAAGACCTGCAAAATACGAAGAAGGCCCATGGCTGTACAAAAGAAAAAACCTGTATTATCTTTTCTGGCCGGGCGGTCCGCTTCCTGAATTCATAGGATATTCTACAGGTAAAACAGCACAGGGCCCCTGGAAATATGGAGGAATTGTGATGCCTACAGAAGGGAAGTCATTCACCAATCATCCCGGTGTTATTGATTTCCGCGGGAAAACGTATTTCTTTTATCACAATGGGGCATTGCCGGGCGGAAGCGGGTTTACAAGATCGGTAAGTCTGGAAGAGCTTACATTCAATAAAGACGGTTCTATTTCGCCATTTAAAATGACTAATGGAATTACAAAAGCTATCGCAGCAGTTAATCCTTATTCGTTTAATCAGGCAGAAATGATTGCATGGTCGGAAAATGTAAAATCCTATCAGAATAAAGAGGCTGGTGTTTTCATCAAAGCAAAGAAAAATGGAGCGTATACCAGTGTAAAGAATGTGGACTTCCGGAAAAAAGGAGCTGGTGCTTTCTCTGCAAGAGTAGGAACGACCCATAACAGTGAAGTAACAATGACCATTCATCTGGATGCAATGAACGGCCCGGTTGCCGCAACGGTAAAGGTTCCGCTGACGGGCGGGGATGACCGCTGGGAAACCGTAAAAGTTCAGCTTACTGAAAAGATTACCGGCATTCATGATCTGTACTTTGTATTCAATGGAAAAGCCTCAACAGATATTATGTATTTCGATTACTGGACGTTTCTTGAAAATAATTAATTATGAGAAAAAAAGTTTTATATATCATATTCAGCCTGTTCCTGATCAGCAAAAGCTTTGCGCAGGTAGCCGAAATTTCAAGCCCGGATGGACACCTGAAGCTTCAGGTTTTTTCAGAAGAGGGAAAAGCCTTGTATAATGTTATCCTTCAGGGAAAAACAATGCTTGAAAAATCCCCGCTGGGTTTGGTAACCAATGAGTCCGATTTTTCAAAGAATCTGAAATTTGTGGACAGCAAAAAAGATAGCATTTCTAAGAAATATACAAACGAAAAAATCAAAAAATCTGAGATTGATTACAAAGCCAATACTTTATCGGTTAATTTCATCAATACAGATCAGCATGGGATAGGCATTGAATTTCAGGTCAGCAACAACAATATTGCTTTCCGCTATAATATTCCACCAATGAAAGAACGGCTGAGTGTTGTGGTACAGTCAGAAACTACAGGATACAGATTCCCGTCACAAACCACTACTTTTCTTTCACCTATGATGAAGCCGATGACAGGCTTTGCACGCACGGCACCAAGTTATGAAAGTGGATATAAAGCTGATGCTGAGCTGGGAATATCGTCTGATTACGGCTATGTTTTCCCGGGTCTGTTCCATATCGGAAATGAAGGCTGGGTATTACTTTCTGAGACAGGAGTGAACAGTACATATTGTGCCTCACACCTTGAAACCACAGCAGAAAAAAGCCTTTACAAAGTCGCTTATCCGAACATTGCTGAAAATAACGGCTTCGGAAGTACCGGAGCAGCTGTTTCTCTTCCCGGAAAGACACCGTGGAGAACAATTACAGTAGGCAGCTCCCTGAAACCCATCGTAGAAACTACCATTCCTTTTGATGTGGTAGATCCGATGTATGAGCCTTCACAGGAGTATCAGTTCGGAAAATCTACCTGGAGCTGGATTCTTTGGCAGGATAACAGTATGAACTATGATGATCAGATGAAATTCATAGACCTTGCTGCGGCGCTGAAATATCAGTTTATTCTTATTGATGCGCTTTGGGATAAAAATATAGGGAAAGACCGTATGAGAGAGCTTATTCAATATGCAAAATCGAAAAATGTCGGGGTATTGCTTTGGTATAATTCCAATGGAGCAGCCAATGATGCACCGATGGGACCGAGAAACAAAATGAGTTCATCCGTTGAACGGAAAAAGGAAATGAAATGGCTGAAAGAAGCAGGCGTAAAAGGACTGAAAGTGGATTTCTTCGGAGGAGACAAACAGGAAACCATGCGTCTTTACGAAGATATTCTGTCAGATGCCAACGATTTTGGACTAACCATTATTTTCCATGGAGCTACTTTACCGAGAGGCTGGGAAGTAATGTACCCGAATTATGCAGGAAGTGAGGCCGTTCTTGCCTCAGAAATGCTCTATTTCTCAGAAGATGTACGGAAACAGGAAGCTTTTTTTGCCACACTTCATCCTTTCATCAGAAATACAGTGGGAAGTATGGAGTTTGGCGGAACTTTCCTCAACAAATATTTAACGAAATCCAACAAGGATAAAAATAAAAGACATACTACGGACGGCTTTCAACTTGCTACAGCAGTCCTGTTTCAGAATCCCGTTCAGATGTTTGGCATCATGCCGAATAACCTGACCGATGCTCCGGAATTTCAGCTCAGCTTCATGAAAGAAGTTCCAACACTTTGGGATGAAACAGTTTTCATAGACGGCTATCCCGGGAAATATGCCGTGGTTGCGAGAAGACATGCAGATCAATGGTATGTGGCAGGCGTAAATGCTGAGAAGCAATCCCAAAAACTGAAAATAAAGCTTCCGATGTTCGCCGGGAAAAACTTGAAACTTATCAATGATGATGCAAAAGGAAATACATCAAAAAAAGAAGTGAAAGTGAATGCAAAAGGTGATTTTACTATTGAAATTCAGCCGAACGGAGGATTTGTAGTAAGAAATTAAAGATTGATAAAACGAAAAACAGAAAAAATGCGCTTCAAAAGCTTATATATCTTTATCATTTCGGGATTTTTGATTTCCTGCTCTTCCTCCCGGAGTCTGGAAAAGCAGTCATCCAAAGGCCAGTGGCTCACTACCTGGGCAACGGCTCCCCAACTGGTGGAACCCAAGAATCTTCCGCCGGAACCGGGACTTTCAGGAAATACCTTGCGTCAGATTGTGCGTGTATCTGTGGGTGGGAAAAAACTGCGGTTACGTTTCTCCAACAAATATTCCATGGATAGCCTGGAGGTAAAAGCGGTTTCCATTGCTGTGCCGTCCGATAGCAGCAATGTGGATGCAGCTACCATCAGATCATTAACGTTTGAGAAGAAAAACAGTTTTAAAATTGCTCCCGGATCTGATATTTATTCTGATGAAGTGAACTTTAACCTGAAGGCTAATTCGCTGCTGGCCATTACCATTTCCTATGGAAAAGTAACCCAATCTGTCACCGGGCATCCGGGTTCACGAACAACCTCTTTTATTGTTAAAGGTGTGCAAGCGAGTGCTGCTATATTTAAAAATCCTGTAAAAACAGATCATTGGTATTCGCTTTTTAACATTGATGTAAAGACAGGTGAACCCTCGTATGCGGTGGCTATTATGGGAAATTCCATTACCGACGGAAGAGGATCGGGAACCAATAGACAGAATCGCTGGCCGGATATTTTTTCGCAGCGGTTACTGGCGAATCCTTCAACCAGGAATGTAAGCGTCCTTAATTTCGGGATTGGTGGGAATTGTGTGGTGCGTGGCGGTTTGGGTCCTACAGCATTAGACCGTTTCGATTATAACATCCTCAATCAGCAGGGCGTAAAATGGCTGATCATTCTGGAAGGAGTGAATGATCTGGGAGGAACAAGAGATCCTGATGATGCCTCCAAAAGAACAGAAGAACTGATTGCCGCTTATCAGGTGATGATTGATAAGGCACATGCTAAAGGGATCAAAGTGTACGGAGCAACAATTCTTCCTTTTGGAAAGTCGTTCTATGACAAACCTTTCCGTATCGAGGCCTGGAAAAAAGTAAATGACTGGATAAGAAACAGCGGAAAATTTGATGCCGTCATCGATTTTGCAAAACAAATGCAAAGTGAAAATCCGGAAGTCATCTTAAACGATATGCACGATCATGATTTTCTTCATCCCAATGAGGCCGGCTACAGGAGAATGGGAGAATTTGTGGATCTGAACTTATTTAAAAATTAAATCAAAAAGATATAGTATGAATTTTACAAAAAACATTTCGCTGTTTCTTACGTTGTTGTTTATATTTTTTGTAAAAGCAACCGAACCATTTATTTCTTTTGCTAAGACAGAAAATTCGGTGGTATTGAAAGAGCGTAATTCAGGTTTGATGCTTTTTTCAGACAGTGATTCGGATAAAGGAATTTTGCGTGCCGTTGCGAATCTTCAATCTGATTTTCAAAAAGTAACCGGTGCCCAGCCTAATCTGGTTTCCCAAAACCCTGGAGTGAACGGGATGATCATCATTATTGGTGAAGCAGGTAAAAGCAAAACCATTGATGCTTTGATCAGGCAAAAAAAGCTGGATGGAAAAGCATTAATAGGGAAAAGAGAAAAATATATCATTCAGAATGTCAGTAATCCTTTTCCGGGCGTTTCTGAAGCCATTGTGATTGCAGGAAGTGATAAAAGGGGGACGATTTACGGAATTTATGAAATGTCTCAGCAGATAGGTGTTTCACCATGGTATTATTGGGCAGATGTTCCGGTTGAGAAAAAAGAAAATGTATACTTTAAAAAAGGAATTTACACAGACGGAGAGCCTGCTGTAGAGTATCGCGGTATTTTCCTTAACGATGAAGAACCTTCATTGGGAGGCTGGGCAAGAGCAACTTTTGGCGGAGTTAATTCTAAATTTTACGAAAAAGTTTTTGAACTGATCCTGCGTCTTAAAGGAAACTATATATGGCCGGCAATGTGGGGGAAAGCATTCTATGATGATGACCCTTTGAGCGGCCCTTTAGCAAATGAAATGGGTATTGTCATGGGAACTTCCCACCATGAGCCTATGGCTTTGGCACAAACCGACTGGCACAGGTATATCAAAAAAAATAACCTCCCGAATATCTGGGATTATGCTAAAAATGCAGAAGTTTTAAAGAAGTTCTGGAAATCCGGACTCGAAAGAAGCAAGAGCTGGGAAAAGCTTGTTACAGTCGGAATGCGTGGTGATGGTGATGAAGCGATGGGAGAGGGAACTAATATTTCCCTGCTGGAAAAAATTGTAAAAGATCAACGTAAAATCATCGCAGATGTTACCGGAAAGAAAGCTGAAAAAACACCTCAGGTCTGGGCATTGTATAAAGAAGTTCAGGACTATTATGATAAAGGAATGAGGGTTCCGGATGATGTGATCCTGCTGTTCTGTGATGATAACTGGGGAAATGTAAGAAAGCTTCCTGACCTTTCAAAACCTTTGCATAAAGGAGGCTATGGAATCTATTACCATTTTGATTATGTAGGTGGCCCGAGAAACTCCAAATGGATCAACATCAGTCCCATCCAGAGAGTCTGGGAACAGATGAACCTTTCCTATGAACATAAAGTAGATAAGCTTTGGGTCGTGAATGTAGGAGATTTAAAACCCATGGAGTTTCCGATCAGT
Source organism: Chryseobacterium sp. DZ-32 (assembly GCF_059587025.1). Classification (NCBI taxonomy): domain Bacteria; kingdom Pseudomonadati; phylum Bacteroidota; class Flavobacteriia; order Flavobacteriales; family Weeksellaceae; genus Chryseobacterium; species Chryseobacterium sp. DZ-32. Next base: position 108,229 of record NZ_JCAIOM010000005.1, on the reverse strand, counting down.
TTTTTCCTGGAAATGGCCTGGAATCCGAAGCAGTTTAATGGTAAAAATCTTTTGGAATATACTGAGAAGTGGGCTGCTCAGCAGTTTGGTGAAAAACACGCCAAAGAAATTGCCGGGATGATTAATCTGTATGCCAAATACAACAGAAGAGTAACCCCTGAAACCCTTGACAGTAAAACATACAGCCTAGAGAATTACCATGAATTTGAAACGGTCTTAAATGATTACAGAGCATTGGCCGTAGAAGCTTTACGGTTAAAAGAACAGATTCCTGCCGATTATCAGGATGCGTATTATCAGCTGGTTTTGTACCCGATTGATGCATGCAGTAATTTATACGAAATGTACTATGTTGTTGCAAAAAACAGGGAACTGGCAGCGAAAAAAGATCCGGGAGCCAATTTTTACGCAGATAAAGTGAAGGCATGTTTTGAAAGAAATGCTTATCTGGACAATCAATACAATAATGTGATTGCCGGCGGAAAATGGAAGCATATGATGGATCAGATGAGGATAGGATATAAAAGCTGGGCAGACGGAAAAGAAAATATAATGCCTGAAGTCACCTATATTTCTGAAGCTGAGGTTCCCAAAGAAAAAATATTTCAGGAGAAAAACGGCTATGTTTCCATTGAAGCAGAAAGTTTTGTAAGAATGAGCAATTCTGACCGAATCCATTGGGAAGTGATTCCTGATTTTGGAATAACAAAGTCGGGAGTGACAACGTTTCCGCAGAATGCCTATCCAAAAGCCGATGAAAATATCTGGCTGGAATATGATATCAATTTTGAATCAAAAGGGGAGTTTGAAGTCCAATTATTATTAGCTCCGACTTTAAATTTTAATCATAATAAAGGATTGCGTTACGAAATTTCTTTTGACAACGAAACTCCGCAAATTGTCAACTTCAATGGCCATTACAAAGGAGAATTGGGAAGATGGCAGTCCGAGCATATTATTAAATCTGTTACAAAGCATTCGGTTCAGCAGGCTGGAAAGCACACGTTACGTTTCAGAGTGCTGGAACCCGGCATTGTCCTTGAAAAGATACTGATCAACACCGGAGGATTAAAACCCTCTTACCTGGGCGCTCCCGAAAGCGAAATGCTTCACTGATTGGCCCAATACTCATCACAAACAACACTTTAATTATGAAACACTAACCTTAATTCACATTCCAATCTGAAATACAGTTCCCTCACAGAGAATGAAGAGAAAGAACAGCGAATGATTTTGTAAGCAACTTTATTTAACAGATCGCTGCCTGATATCATTCAGGGTATTTTCCTGACGGTTTTTGAAAATCAACCGTCTTGATGGGGAATCTATTGCCCTTACTTTAATTGTTTACGATCAAAATCACGACTATCTAAAACTAAACCATTATGAAAAAAATTTTAAGTCTTGTAACCATTCATTCTATAGCTCTGTTTTGCAGCCTGATGCTTCATGGACAGCTTACAACCGTAAAAATTGATAAGAATATTCCTTATCAGAAAATAAAAGGATTCGGAGGATTTGTCTGCAGTCCGCAGTTTGCGTATAACCACATGTCTACCTCAGAGATTCAGACGCTTTGGGGAACTTCCAGTGAAGGTGGATATAATATTATGAGATTGTATATTCCCGAAAACAGCAGTAACTGGAGCTCAGTACTGGCTACAGCACAGCTTGCCAAATCTATGGGGCTTACCATTTTTGCTTCGCCCTGGACCATGCCCGCAGCCTGGAAAACCAATAACCATGTAAATGCTGTTTATACTGACGCTAACGGAGTACAACAGATCGGATATTTAAAGCCGGAAAATTATCAGGATTATGCGCTTTATCTTAACAGCTTTGTTACCTATCTCCAGAACAATGGAGTAGATCTTGATTATATCTCCATTCAAAATGAACCGGATGAAATGGCACAGTATCAGGGATGTATCTGGACTCCTGCGCAAATTACCACCTTCATCAAAAATTACGGACAGCTTATCAATTGTAAAGTGATTGCCCCAGAAAGTGTAGGATTTACGGATAATTTTGCCAGTGCTTTGCTGGATCCTGCGGCAATGGCCAATTTTGAAGTTTATGGGGGGCATCAATACGGGCTTATGCAGTCTGCCTACAAACAATTCCAGAATTACAACAAAGAAATCTGGCAGACAGAGTATTTGATCAACTGGAACTCTTCATCCACCCAGCCGGCACGAGATTTCAGCTGGAATACAGATGCATTTACCTTTGCCAGCAGTGTCAACAATGCATTATTAGGTAATGTCAATGCCTGGATTCATTACTCTGCCAAACGTTATTATGGCTTAATGGGTGATGGAACTTACGGAACTCCTGCAGGTGTAATGACCAAAAGAGGCTATATTCTTTCACATTATGCCAAGTACACAACAGAAAAAACGAGAATAGATGCCAAATGGGATGACAAAACAGGTGTTTTACAGGGTTCTTCCTATATTTCTCAGGATGGAACCCAGGTTGTTCTTATGGTCATTAATCCTTCTCAGAACTCCTATAGTTTGAAGGTTGACCTGCCTTTTTACACGACTTCGGGAACAAAAATATTGACCAATACACAATCCAATATGGTGAGTACTCCTCTTTCTTTGAGTGCAGCAACGTTCCGGCCAACGGCTGATATCAGCCCTTCCAGTGTCATGACTTTTGTTTTTAATAAAAGCGGCGACAGACCTGCTTCTCTGATGACAGGCGGAGATATTCATTATAATAAAATCGAAACACAAACTGCTACCAGTACAGCTTTTGGGACAGGATTCAATATCAGCAATACAACGGTGACGTTCTCTAATCCAAGCCCCCTTATCAGCAATAATATGACTGCTGCTAACGGATATCTTCAGCTTAATGACAGGTACAATAAACTGATCCTGCATGTAAACAGCTATACAACGGCGGGGCAAAGCTATTCGGACAATACGACTTTATATTACATCAACAGTCAGGGCGTAACAAAATCATATAATTACGGCAAGATTAATTTTCCGCAGGGAGGAAATTTCGATATCACATTCGATATTTCAAGACAGGTGCTTACAGACGGATGCAAAGGAATTTTAGGATTGAGAAATTCCAATTACAGCTCTGTACTTACCCTTAATCTGGGTGATGTTTATTTCAATGTAGGGAATGAAATTGCTTCTAAATTCGCAGGAACCTATTCCGCAAACGACAGCTATCTGATGGATGCACTGGAAAATGGCTATTACACTTCTGTAGACTTCAGAAATGCAGCAGGAGTTACTTCCTCCAATAACTGGCAGCCTATGAGCGCCAATACTAACAGCATTTATTATGTGAATTCAAACGTAAGTTCATCTGCCAATAATGTGATTTCAGGTACTACATGTTCAAATCTTGTCCTTTCCGGTCAGGGTAAGGATTTTCAGGTGCCGTTTAACTTCACAGCCAATACAGCTTCTTACAGCCGTACATTTAATGGTTATGACGTGCTGATCTTACCATTCCAGGCTAATATACCTTCCGGGGTTACTGCTTATATGATGTCTCCGGATGCAAGCAATATCAATTGTACCGCAATTTCAAACGGGATCATTCCTGCGAATACTCCGGTAATCATCAATGCGACAGGAAATATTACTTTCAATGGTTCAGGAAATGTTTCCACACCCAAAGCAATCACGGTCAATCAGCTGAACGGAGTATATCAGAGCATTAAAGTTCCGGCGAATGCTTATGTGCTGAAAACAGAAAACGGAGTAACAGGCTTTTATAAAGTAACTGCCGGAAGTGAGCCTGCAATAGGATCTTTCAAAGCATATCTTACAGAAGAAAATGGCTATTCTGCTAACGTTCTTCCTTTAAATTTCGGATCGTTAAGTGCCAGAAACATTTCTGCTGAAGCTAAAAAAGAAGAGATAAAAATATATCCTAACCCGGTAAAAGCAGACCTTTTCATTGATTCTGATTTGTCAGAAGCTGCTGCCACCATTTTTGATGGAAGAGGAGGTGTCATCAGATCCGGGTTGAAAATAAATTCAGGGAAAAACCAAATTAATGTGGGAGATTTCCCGGCCGGTATTTACTTTATTGAGGTTACTCAAAAAAATAATACAGTCGTAAAACAAAAATTCATCAAAGAGTAAATTGAGTCCAAAGCCATCATGAGCATTGCTTATGGTGGCTTTATTTCCACAATTTGGTAGATGAAAACCAAAAGTAAGTAGGATTTATTCTTAATTTAAGTGTATTATTTACATTTATTTAAAATAGAACGTTATATTTGTTTTTCATTGCGTTGTTGCTGAATAATACTGGCAATTTGTATAAAATAAGAATGAAAATATAATTATCCGTAAAAATCTGTAAAATCAGTGGATTGAAAATGATTAATCACAAAATCAACAGCCATTTTTCGGACTTTATTGAAACCATATTACCTATGAAAAGAATTGTATTAATCCTATGTGCAACCCTGGCAGCCCCTTTATTTTTTGCCCAGAGCCATTATAAATACCCATTCAGAAACCCGGATCTTCCGGTTAATGAAAGAATTGAGAATCTCCTTTCTTTACTCACAACAGAAGAAAAGATAGGGATGATGATGGATAACTCCCAGGCAGTTCCCCGTTTGGAAATTCCTGCCTACGGATGGTGGAATGAAGCACTTCACGGAGTGGCCAGAGCAGGAACAGCCACAGTTTTTCCTCAGGCAATCGGGATGGCAGCCACATGGGATGTTCCGGAGCATTTTAAAACCTTTGAAATGATCTCTGATGAAGCACGGGCAAAATACAACAGGTCTTTTGATGAAGCTCTAAAAACAGGACGCTATGAAGGACTTACCTTCTGGACACCCAATATTAATATTTTCCGTGACCCAAGATGGGGAAGAGGCCAGGAAACCTATGGTGAAGACCCTTATCTTACCTCTATTCTCGGTGTTGCTGCAGTAAAAGGTCTGCAGGGAAACGACCCGAAATATTTTAAAACCCACGCTTGTGCCAAACATTTTGCAGTACATAGCGGACCGGAATGGAATCGCCATTCTTACAACGCAGAAATCTCAAAAAGAGATCTGTATGAAACATATCTTCCTGCTTTCAAAGCATTGGTTCAGGAAGGGAATGTAAGAGAAGTAATGTGTGCTTACAATGCTTTTGACGGGCAGCCATGTTGTGCAAACAATACTTTACTTACTGAAATTCTCCGTGGAAAATGGAAGTATGACGGAATGGTAGTCTCAGACTGCTGGGCACTGGCCGATTTCTTTCAGAAAAAATACCACGGCACCCATCCTGACGAAAAAACAACCGCAGCAGATGCCTTGAAACATTCCACGGATCTGGAATGTGGAGATACTTATAACAATCTGAATAAATCTCTGGCCAGCGGACTGATTACCGAAAAGGATATCGATGCATCAATGCGCAGAATCCTGAAAGGCTGGTTTGAACTGGGAATGCTTGATCCGAAATCTTCCGTTCACTGGAATACAATTCCTTATTCTGTAGTCGATTCCGAGGAGCATAAAAAACAGGCACTGAAAATGGCACAAAAATCAATTGTGCTGATGAAAAACGAAAAGAATATTCTGCCTCTCAGCAGAAATATTAAAAAAATTGCCGTTGTAGGACCAAATGCTGATGACGGATTGATGCAGTTGGGAAACTATAACGGAACGCCTTCTTCCATTGTAACGATTTTAGACGGAATCAAAACCAAATTCCCGAATGCTGAAATGATCTACGAAAAAGGAAGCGAAGTAACAGATCCTTCTTCCAGAACGTCATTATACCAGAATTTTATCAGTCAGAAAAACGGCGCAAAAGGAATGAAAGTAGAGTTTTTCAATAATAATGAATTCAAAGGGCAGCCGGCCAATACTTCCGTAAATTCTACTGCCATCAGCTACAACAGCTTTGGAGGAACCCATCTTGCACCCAATGTAGGAAGAGAAAATACCTCAGCGATCATTTCAGGGATTTTCAAAAGTACCTATACAGGAGAGGTCGTGTTTTCTGCTTCCACTTCCGATATCTATACCCTTTTCGTGGACGGAAAAGAAATCGCAACAAGAAAGGGACCTGACGCAAGACATCCTTCAGAGTTTCCTGTAAAAATGGAGAAAGGAAAAGAATATCAGATAGAACTTCGCCATACACAAAAAGGGAAATATGTAAGCATCAGCTTTGAAGTCTACAGAAAAGACCCTGTTAATTTTGCTTCGGTAAGAGAAAAGGTGAAAAATGCAGACGTCATTGTCTTTGCGGGCGGACTTTCTCCAAGCCTGGAAGGTGAAGAGATGATGGTGAATGCAGAAGGCTTCAGAGGAGGTGATAAAACTTCCATTGCCCTTCCTAAAGTTCAGCGGGACCTGTTGGCGGAGCTTAGAAAAACCGGAAAACCTGTTGTCTTTGTTCTTTGCACCGGAAGCGCGCTGGGATTGGAGCAGGATGAGAAAAATTATGATGCATTGTTGAATGCCTGGTATGGCGGGCAATCCGGAGGAACGGCTGTAGCAGATGTTTTGGCAGGGGATTATAATCCTTCCGGAAAATTACCCATTACCTTTTATAACAATATTGAACAGCTGGACAATTCCCTTTCAAAGACAAGCAAGCATCAGGGATTTGAAAATTATGATATGCAGGGAAGAACCTACCGTTATATGACGGAAAAACCTCTTTATCCGTTTGGACATGGCCTGAGCTATTCAAAATTTGTTTACGGAAACTCAAAACTCAGCAAAAATATGATCAATACCAACGAAAATGTGACGATCACAATTCCGGTAACTAATATTTCAGAAAGGGATGGTGAAGAAGTCGTTCAGATTTATATCAAAAGAAATAATGATGCCCAGGCACCTGTAAAAACGTTAAGGGCTTTTGAAAGAGCTTTAATCAAATCTAAAGAAACAAAAAATATTGAGCTGACCCTCTCCAAAGACTCATTTGCCTTCTATGATGAAAAAGCAGATGATCTGGTTTCAAAACCCGGCGAGTATACCATTTTTTACGGCGGAACTTCTGATGATGCAGGGTTGAAAAGTATTCCGTTAACAGTAAAATAAAAATTGATTCGGAACAATTGAAACCATTGCAAGCCTACAATAGCTTTCAAAAATATATGACCTATGACAACAAAAAATAAAATACTTTCCATCGCGATTTCCCTTAGTGCTGCTTTTTTTTCGGCTCAGAATAATACAGTCCGTACTTTTAATCTGGATCTGAAAGAAACTCCGGCACCTGTTAAAATACAACCTACCATGTACGGGATTTTCTTTGAAGACATCAATTTTGCAGCTGATGGCGGATTGTATGCGGAGCTGATTAAAAACCGCAGTTTTGAATTTGACGAACCTTTCACAGGATGGAAACAACCCAACACAAAAACCCTTTCTCCTAATCTGGATTCCGGATTTCTGACCATTTATTCCGATCCTGCCAAAACCAATAAGAATTACGCGAGAATTACCGTTCTGAATGATAAAAATTATATTCTGGAGAATGAAGGATTCAGGGGAATAGGCCTTCATCAAGGAGAACAATATGATTTCATTTTTGATCTGGAGAATGTTTCAGGAAATGTTGCTGCGGTAAATGCAAGTCTTGTTGATGAAAATGGAAAGGAAATTTCTTCAGTTTCTACGCTCATAAAAGGAAAGGGATGGCAGAAGTATACAGCCGTTTTCAAATCACCACAAACCGTAGAAAAAGCAAAACTGCGGATTACATTTACCGGAAATGGCATTGTCAACATGGATATGATCTCACTTTTCCCTCAAAATACCTGGAAAGACAGAAAAGGCGGATTACGAAAAGATCTCGTTCAGAAACTATATGATTTACAACCCGGATTTTTGAGATTTCCGGGAGGCTGTATTGTAGAAGGAAGAACTCTGGCAGAACGGTATCAGTGGAAAAAAACAATAGGAAATGTGGCAGACCGTGAATATCTCATCAATAAATGGAGTACTGGATTTCCGCATAGGCTTACACCGGATTACGGGCAGTCTTTCGGGTTAGGATTTTATGAATATTTCCAGCTTTCCGAAGATCTGGGCGCAGAACCTGTTCCTATTCTCAGCTGTGGCATGGCCTGTCAGTTCAATACCGCAGAGCTGGTGAAAATGGAAGATCTGGATCCTTATATTCAGGATGCCCTTGACCTGATTGAATTTGCCAACGGAGGTTCCGGAACAAAATGGGGTAAAATCCGTACTGAAATGGGGCATCCAAAGCCTTTTAATTTAAAATTTATCGGAGTGGGAAATGAACAGTGGGGAGCGGATTATATCGAACGCTATAAAGTATTTGAAAAAGCCATTCACACAAAATATCCTGACATTAAGATTATTTCCGGAAGCGGACCATCACCCGACGGCGAGTTCTTTGAATATGGCTGGAAAGAACTGAAGCAGCTTAACGCACAGATTGTAGATGAACATTATTACAACTCACCCGACTGGTTTATGAAAAATGCCGGAAGATATGACCATTATGACCGTTCCGGGCCAAAAGTCTTCGCCGGAGAATATGCAGCCCAGTCTGTAGGAGTGGTAAAGCCTGATAATAAGAATAACTGGTTAACAGCTCTTTCAGAAGCCGCTTTTATGACCGGTCTTGAAAGAAATGCAGATGTGGTGTATATGACTTCTTACGCACCGCTTTTTGCCCATGCTGACGGCTGGCAGTGGACACCCGATCTCATCTGGTTCAATAATCTGAAATCTTACACGACACCGAATTATTATGTTCAGAAATTATTCTCCAACAATAAAGGAACGGATGTACTGAAAATAGAAAGTAATGGAAAAGCAGTATCTGGCCAGGAAAAATTATACGCTACAGCAGTAAAAGACGCGAAAACTCACGAGATTATTATTAAAATGGTCAATACTGATACTCAGGCTAAAACAGTAAATATCAAACCGGGAACTTTGAAAACAGGTAAGAAAATAATCAAAATCCTTCTATCCGCACCACAGCTTTCTACTGAAAATAGTTTCGATGCTGAACCCATAAAACCTAAAGAAGAGATTTCTGAAGCCAAAAATGGGGAAATTTCAACGGAAATTCCGGCCAATTCTTTAGTTGTTTTAAAGGTAAAAATAAATTAATTATTTGATATACAGTATTTTGTTAAAAATAAGTGTGTTTTTTACATTTATTTAAAATAGAATCTTATATTTGTTTTTATCTCATCAGGAGAATTTAAAATCTCAATAATCAAAAACGTTTCACCACCATGAAAAAATATGTTATCGGGCTGGACTACGGTACAGATTCCGTACGGGCCGTTCTTATTGACACTGAAAACGGTTCTGAAATAACTTCTTCAGTCAGCTATTATCAAAGATGGAAAGAAGGTAAATTCTGTAATCCCTCAGCTAATAGTTTCAGACAGCATCCTTCAGATCATATTGAAGGTCTGGAGAAAACTATTTCAGAAGTTGTAAGAGAAAGCGGGATACCGGCAGAGCAGATTGTTAGTATCTGCATTGATACTACAGGCTCTTCACCGTTACCAGTAACAAGTGATGGAGTAGCCTTAGCACTGGTTCCGGGATTTGAAGAGAATCCGAATGCCATGATGGTTTTATGGAAAGACCATACCGCTATCCGCGAAGCTGAAGAAATCAATACCCTTGCAAGAACCTGGGGTGGAGAAGATTATACAAAATATGAAGGCGGTATTTACTCCTCAGAATGGTTCTGGGCCAAAATACTGCACATCAGCAGAGTGGATGCAGGGGTAAAAAATGCTGCTTATAGCTGGATGGAGCACTGTGATTATCTGACTTTCCTTTTATCAGATCATAAAGACCTGGCTACCTTTAAAAGAAGCCGTTGTGCAGCTGGCCACAAAGCCATGTGGCATGAGTCATGGGATGGTCTGCCTTCCGAAGAATTCCTCAACAGGCTTGATCCTTCTCTGGGAGCACTCAGAGCAAGATTATACAGGGAAACCTATACTTCAGACGAAGCTGCCGGCTATCTGAATGAAGAATGGGCCGCAAAAACCGGTCTTACCACCAAAACCATTATTACGGTAGGAACTTTTGATGCCCATTCAGGAGCTGTAGGAGCCAGGGTGGAAGAAAATACCCTGATCAGGATCATGGGAACTTCCACCTGTGACATTATGGTAGCCTCACAGGAAGCCATTGGGGATACAACCGTAAAAGGGATCTGCGGTCAGGTTGATGGCTCTGTGATTCCCGGACTGATAGGGCTTGAAGCAGGGCAGTCCGCCTTTGGAGATGTTCTGGCATGGTATAAAGATATTCTGATGTGGTCGGTTCATCAGGTGATGATGCATTCCGAAAGTATTTCAGAGGAGCAGAAGACAAAGCTTACTGAAGAAATGGAGGCCGGACTTATCAGAAAATTGACCCTTGAAGCAGAAAAAATTCCTCTTTCAGATACTGTTCCGGTTGCCTTAGACTGGGTAAACGGAAGAAGAACACCGGATGCAGATCAGGAACTTAAAGCAGCGATCACTCAGCTTTCTTTGGGAACAAAAGCTCCCCATGTTTTTAAAGCTTTGGTGAATGCCATTTGCTTCGGAGCTAAAAAGATCGTAGACCGTTTTGAAGAGGAAGGTGTGAAAATCAATAAAGTGATCGGAATCGGAGGAGTAGCAAGGAAATCACCGTTTATCATGCAGACCCTTGCTAATGTTCTGGATATGCCGATTGTGGTTGCCGCTTCGGACCAGACTCCCGCGTTAGGGGCTGCTGTTTATGCAGCTGTATCAGCAGGAATTTATCCAACCGTACAGGAAGCAAGCATGAAAATGGGCTCCGCATTTGAAGCGGAATATCAGCCGAAAGCGGAAGAAGTACAGCACTACAGAGAATTAATGCAGCAATACCAGAAGCTCGCTGATTTTGTAGAATACAATACCAAACTGAAAAACAACAGGAAAGAACTTCAGAACTCCTGATTTTCCATTTTAACCTTTTGAATGATACTCAAAATGAATACCTATAAAGAACTCCAAAGAGAATGTTATGAAGCGAATATGCAGCTGGATGCCCTGAAGCTGGTGGTCTATACTTTCGGGAATGTAAGTGCTGTAGACCGTGATAAAGGCATTTTTGCCATTAAACCAAGCGGTGTCCCTTATGACATTTTAAAGCCGGAAGATATGGTGATTCTGGACTTTGATGCCAATGTCATTGAGGGCAGGCTCAGACCTTCTTCAGATACCAAGACCCATGCTTATCTGTATAAAAACTGGGAAAATATCGGTGGAATTTCCCACACCCATGCGATCTATTCCGTGGCGTGGGCACAGGCACAAATGGATATTCCTGTTTTCGGGACCACCCATGCAGACCATTTAACAACAGATATTCCCTGCGCTCCACCGATGCGGGATGAGCTGATCGAAGGAAACTACGAATACAACACAGGAATACAGATTCTGGAATGCTTTAAAGAAAAACAGCTCTCTCCGGAAGAAGTGGAAATGGTTCTTATCGGCAATCACGGTCCGTTTACCTGGGGAAAAAATGCTGAGAAAGCAGTCTACAACAGCAAAGTGCTGGAGACCATTGCCGAAATGGCTTATCTCACCAGACAGATCAATCCTGATGCGGAACGTCTGAAAGACTCACTTATCAAAAAACATTATGAACGTAAGCACGGCAAGAATGCCTACTACGGACAGGAATTTAAACACTAAACACTTTAAGATAAACAACTATTAACGATCAACAAAACTATGTTAACACCTCTCAATACCAAAGAAGTCTGGTTCATCACAGGAAGTCAGCATTTATACGGACCAGAAACACTGGCGCAGGTAGCAGACCACTCAAAAAAAATTGGGGAAGAACTTGAAAAATCTTCTTTCATTCCGGTAAAAGTCATTGTAAAGCCAACGGTAAAAACTACCGAAGAGATATTTGAAACCATTGCATCCGCTAATCATGCAGAAAACTGTATAGGAGTAATCACGTGGATGCATACCTTTTCACCCGCCAAAATGTGGATCAGAGGATTAAAAATTTTACAGAAACCTCTTCTGCATCTGCATACCCAGTTCAACAGAGATATTCCGTGGTCTACCATGGATATGGATTTTATGAATCTCAACCAGGCAGCTCACGGAGACCGTGAATTTGGTTTTATGGTAAGCAGGCTCCGAAAGAACAGAAAAGTAGTGGTAGGGCACTGGTCGGAAGAAAGAGTTCAGAAGCAGATCGGCGACTGGAGCCGTGTTGCTGCAGGCTGGGACGACTGGCAGGGAGCTAAATTTGCGCGTTTCGGAGATAATATGCGGTTTGTAGCCGTTACAGATGGAGATAAAGTAGAAGCTGAAACCCGGTTCGGCTTTTCAGTCAATACCTGGGGAATCGGTGATCTTGTCGGAGTTATCAATTCAATAAGCGAAGGAGAAATAAAAAGCCTGATGGAAGAATATGAATCTTCTTATCACATGGCAGCTTCCCTTTTGGAAGGAGGAGCCAACAGAAGTTCGCTGCACACCGCTGCAAAAATTGAATTAGGACTTGAAAAATTTTTAAAAGAAGGTGGATTTAAAGGATTTTCAGATACCTTTGAAGACCTTCACGGGCTGGAACAGCTGCCGGGAATTGCCGTACAGAGACTGATGCAGAAAGGATACGGATTTGCAGGCGAAGGAGACTGGAAAACAGCGGCGCTCGTACGTGCCATGAAAACAATGGGGCAGGGCCTTGAAGGAGGAAATGCTTTTATGGAAGATTATACCTATCATTTAGATCCTTCCAATCCTTCTATTCTGGGCTCCCATATGCTGGAAGTAGATCCTGTGCTGGCAGCCGGGAAACCTTCATGTGAGATCCATCCGTTGGGAATCGGAGGAAAAGCAGATCCCGTTCGTCTTGTTTTTAACTCCAGAGGAAATATTGACTCTCTGAACGCTGCATTGATGGACTTTGGAAACCATTTCAGACTGCTGATCAACAAAACCAGAGCATTGGAAATTACAGAAGAGCTGCCAAAACTTCCGGTAGCAAGAGTCTTATGGAAACCTCTTCCTGATTTATATACAGCTGCAGAAGCCTGGATACTGGCAGGGGGGGCACACCATACATGTTACAGTGAAAATATTTCGGCAGAACAGCTGGAAGATTTTGCTGAAATAGCAGGAATTGAATCATTAGTCATTGATGAAGATACCAGAATGCGTGATTTTAAAAATACACTTCGTTGGAATGAAATGTATTATCGTTAATTAATTGTAAAAAATATGTAAATAATTATGAAAAAAACAACATATAACGGCATTTTTATTTTATTATTTTTAATTATTTTCGGCTGCAGAAAAGAAAATAACAAACAGGATATTTCAGGAAAAATGGAGAATGTTCAAACTTCAGACTATGGAGTGACGCCCAAAGGCGATTCTATTAAAAAATACACATTAAGCAATAAAAACGGGATGAAAGTTGAAGTCATCAACTTCGGCGGGATTATCACTTCTTTAACAGCTCCTGATAAGAACGGGAAATATGAAGACGTGGTTCTGGGTTTTACAAAACCTGAAGGATATTTCGATGGAAACCCTTATTATTTCGGTGCTTTGATCGGAAGATACGGCAACAGAATTGCCAATGCCCAATTTACACTCGATGGCAAAACCTATGAAATCAACAAAAATGATGGCCCTAACAGCCTTCACGGAGGAAAAGAAGGGTTTCACACCAGATTCTGGAATATTGAAGTCGTAAAAGATGCAAAATTTCCGACATTGAAATTATCTTATACCAGTGCAGATGGTGAAGAAGGATATCCGGGGAAATTAACAACAACCGTTTTTTACACGCTTACAGACGACAATGCATTGGAAATTTCGTATGAAGCTGAAACAGATAAGCCTACTGTAGTGAATCTTACCCAGCATTCCTATTTTAACCTGTCAGGAAATTTTACTAAAACGATTACCGATCATGAACTGCAGATTAATGCAGATCATTTTCTTCCGGTGAATGAAACCTTGATTCCTACCGGTGAACAGAAAGCCGTAAAAGGAACTCCTTTTGATTTTACGGTTTCAAAGTCTATCGGAAAAGATATCAGTGCAGATGATGATCAGCTGAAAAAAGGAAAAGGATATGACCATAACTGGATTTTGAATGGAAAAGGTTTGAGAAGTATCGCAAAAGTGTATCACCAGGGAACAGGAAGATTAATGGAAGTCTTCACAGATGAACCCGGTGTGCAGTTTTATTCCGGAAATTTTCTTGACGGAAAGTTTGATACCAAAACCGGTGGTAAAAATGAATTCAGAACAGGGTTCTGCTTAGAAACACAGCACTTCCCGGATTCACCGAACCAGCCTTCTTTTCCTTCTACAGAATTGAAGCCCGGACAGAAATACCACTCGAAAACCATCTATAAATTCTCCGTAAAAAAGTAAACTATGGGAAAATTAGCAACTATTGATATCATCATATTCCTGATCTATTTTGTAGTGGTAGCTTCTTACGGATTATGGATCTATAAAAAGAAAAAATCCGAATCTACAGGAAGTAAGGATTATTTCCTTGCGGAAGGATCTTTGACATGGTGGGCGATCGGAGCCAGCTTAATTGCCTCCAATATTTCTGCTGAGCAGTTTATCGGAATGAGTGGTGAAGGTTTCTTTGTAGGAATTGCTGTTGCTGCTTATGAATGGATAGCTGCTCTTGCGTTAATCATTATTGCGGTCTGGTTTATTCCGATCTATCTTAAAAATAAGATCTATACCATGCCCCAGTTTCTGGAAAGAAGGTATAACAAATCTGTTTCGCTCATCATGGCCGTATTCTGGCTGTTTCTGTATGTTATCGTGAATCTTACCTCCATTCTTTACCTTGGTGCTCTTGCCATCGATACTTTACTGGGAGGAGAGCATCTTCACGGTATTATGATCGCTCTTTTGCTTATGGCCCTTCTGATCGGTCTCGGAGGAATGAAAGTAATTGGATATACAGACGTTATACAGGTGGCTGTCCTTATTATCGGAGGTTTTGCAACGGTGTATATGGCGTTGCAGATCGTGGATCAGAGAATCAACGGAGCCGCTGTAGGAAATGCGCTGGCAGGATTCAATACCCTGATCAATGAGGCTCCGCAGCACTTTAAGCTGATTCTTCAAAAACCAACAACTACGACTACTACTTTGGCAATGCCTCAGAACCTTGAGGTACAGAAATATGTAGTGTTACCGGGTCTGGCCATGTATTTTGCCGGGCAGTGGATTGTTAACCTGAACTATTGGGGATGCAATCAGTATATTACACAGAGAGCTTTGGGAGCAGATCTCAAAACGGCAAGAACAGGAATTTTATTTGCAGGTTTTTTGAAACTATTCATGCCTGTAATCGTAATGCTTCCGGGAATCGCTGCTTATGTTTTATATTCCAAAGGACACCTTCCGGGATTCAACGGAGTGAAAGACGGGGCATACTCTGCAATATTAGGATTTTTACCTGTTGGACTTAAAGGATTGGCTATTGCAGCATTGACCGCAGCAATTGTAGCTTCACTGGCAGGAAAAGTGAACAGTATCTCAACCATTTTTACCCTGGATATCTATAAGAAATACCTTAAAACAGATGCCACCGAAATTCAGATGGTGAGAACAGGCCGCTGGGTCATTATTATTGCAATGATGGCAGCACTGGCCTTTACCTGGACAGATGTTTTAGGAATTGGTGGTGAAGGAGGTTTCACATTTATCCAGAAATATACAGGCTTTATCAGTCCGGGAGTTTTTGCCATGTTCCTTCTGGGAATGTTCTGGAAAAGAACGACTGGCATAGCTGCTTTGGTAGGAGTGATTTTAGGATTTGTCCTGGCGATCTTCTTCAACAGTTTTGCCGTTGAAATTTTCGGGAAAGAGACGTGGATGTATACAGCATTCACTTATGAAAAGCTGGAAAATGGGGTGGTTCATACCATTACCGAAATTCCTTTCCTGATTAATATGGGATGGTCGTTTTTTATCACCATAATTGCCATGATCCTGATCAGTCTTGCAGGTCCAAAAGTAAACCCTAAAGCCTTTGCCATTGATGTAGCAATGTTTAAAGTAGACAACAGGACATTAGTTTTGATTGTGATGACGCTGCTTTTACTGACCGTCTTGTATGTAAGATTTTGGTAAACGTAGAAATATGTTATAAGTGAATAGTCAATAGTGAATTCGTTTCACTGTCAATTTTAAAAATTCATCATTAACTTGTGAAGCAAAATTGACTTTTTAAAAGTGAATGGTAAATAGTGAATTTGTTTCACTTGTCAATTTTAAAAATTCACCATTGGCTGCGAAGCAAAATGACTTTTCACACATTATTAAAAATAGGATGCTTTTTGAGCATCCTATTTTTTTGTTTCAGAATTAGCTATATGCACTTCTATTGCGCTTAGTTCATCTCAATATATTTGAATCTGAACTTTAGTTTTGATCGTATGCAATGCTTTTGCTGATTATTTTGTGCAGATTGAATATATGACAAAAGTGAATAGTCAATAGTGAATTCGTTTCACTGTCAATTTTAAATTCATCATTGACTGCGAAGCAAATTGACTTTTTAAAAGTGAAAGGTCAATAGTGAATTCGTTTCACTTGACAATTTTAAAAATTCACCATTGACTTGCGAAGCAAAATTGACTTTTTAAAAGTGAATGGTCAATAGTGAATTCGTTTCACTGTTAATTTTAGAAATTCATCATTGACTGCGAAGCAAAATTGACTTTTCACATCAATAAAAAAACCAGGATGCTTAAAAAGCATCCTGGTTTTTTTATTATATCTTCTGACAATTAGTTCATTCCAATATATTTGAACTTGAACAATTGACATGAAGTACCGTAATAATCCCAAAGGTGTAAGTTTGAATTGCCATCCATGGTACAGTTGGGAATGTCCCAGCCACGTGTAGGGTCCACCTTGGACAGGATTTTATAATAACCATTGGAGACAGCAACTACCTGCCAGGCTTGTGCATCATTACCATAGTTCTGCCAAAGCCTGATCGAAGTTCCCAGTGTATTGCTGTTACTGGCTAAATCAATGCAGCGATTGGTTGCACTCGCTTTGGATACAAAACGCCAGTAACCATTGCCGGCGTCAATTGCAACCCAGCGTTGTGCGGCAGCACCATTCCTTGTCCATGGTCTTAACACTGCGCCATTGGCATCCTCTCCGGATTTTAGATCAACTACTTTATTGGCATCGGTCTGAAACTCGATCTCGTAAATACCATTATTAACCAGGCTGCTGGTTGTATTACAGTTTCCAACAGGATAATTGGAGGATGCATATTGCTGGAACCACTGTTTAACTGGTGCGGCGCAGGCTTCCCAATCGTTGTTGTAGGCTGTTCCTGCATTAGGATCGCCTTTGTGGAGGAGATTATCCGGGGCAAGAACATTCCAGCTTACATTGCCTGACTGATCCACGATATATTTTAAATTAGCGCCAAATCCGCTTCCGCCTGCGGTACCTGTTGTACCGATGCCGAAGGTACCATATCCCTGAGGTGCCCAGTCGGTCTCGGTAATGGCAATCGGTGCTATGTCTGCAATCGGTTTAACATTGATATTCCATGCATTCTGAAAGGCTTGATAGTTGCTGAGACCGCCCCAGTAACCCGGATAGATATGAACAGCATAACCAATATTACCACCTGTAATCTGGTTATTGACATAGCCTTGATAATGGGATTGCCATCCTGTGCCCGGTATCCAGCAAACATTATTGGCTCCATTGTTGCGAATGATGTTAACCAGTGGCTGGAAGAAGTTTTTAAGTGCTGCAAAGTGCTCGTTTCCAGTCGATCCCCATGTGCCATTTGTGCCCAGAATCTCAACAGGTTCGTTGGCTAATTCGAACATTACATTGTCAGCGTTCTTTAGGCCCGGATGTTGAGAAAGGAAAGTCCATACCGTCTTAAGATAGCTATGGTACGCATCATTCACTGCAATACGGCTCGGACATACGCCTGGCGGACGTAGGATGACATACATTCCCAGGCTGCGGGCATGGTTAATCAGTGGGATTATTACCTGATCTGTATAAGTTACCAGGCGGTTATAATTGAATCTTGAGATATCGTTCTCAGGGATAGCCGGTCCGGGATCATTGGTCCAATACGGGTCAATATGAAGGCGGATGTAATTGAGATACCAGCCATCAGCAGTGCTGCTGAGCTTGTTCATAACAGCTTTATTATAGTTCAGTGCGCCCTGTACATTGTAATTATCCCAGGTACAGTAGCCGGAATTGGCGCCATACTGACAGCCATTGAACCAGGGGCTTGGAGTTATGGCGACACCATGTAAGACAACATTATTGTTACAGGGGTCTTTAAGGTATTTGCCTCCGACATGCAGCATTGGTGTTGCGGCCAATGCTCTTGCGCTAGCGCCGGCACTTAAGTTGGTGTCAGGGTCTTCTAGTAAATTTTTTTCATCCATCGTAGAACAGCTGGAAAGAATAATTAACAGAAAGGCCAGAAAAAGCCACATTTTGTTTGTTCTCATAATTTGATATATTTAAAGTTTGGTCTTATTTTTTAGCCGTCAATATTTTGATTCTCCCTCCCGCGCAGGAGTATTGCGCAGATAAGTAAAACTTCTTAATTTTTATTAACGGTGGATTTGAATAAGGATTGATTTTCAGATTACTAAACCGTTTAACCTGTTTGTCTCCATATCTCCTTACCTAAATACCGGTTTCAGGTAGAATACTGGAATCATTTCTATTCAGTTTGCAATTTGAAAATCTTTTTCTCTCTTTTTCTGGTTGCCGCGAAGTTAAGTTCGGGGTTTGTGAAAATTTGAGTTGTTATTAAATATGGTTATTAGTTTTGTATAAAAATACACATAATATTAAATATAAATCAATATTTTATCAAAAATTAACAAAAAATTACATATCATAAATAGGATTGTAAACCATATAATTATAACGCCTTGTGTGGTAGGAAAAAAGAAAAAACCTTATCATAAATTTTTATGACGATCATTCTGAAAAAAGACAAAATAACTGTTTGTCCTGCTGGAGATTTCCGCCAGGAGCACAAAAAAAATCTCACAAAAGTGAGATTTTAATAAGAGTATGCTGAATTTTCTATCATTCTAAATTGTTAATTTTCTGGAATACTTTTTCCAAAATTAAACAGGTTGGTCTATCAGATTTTAAACATAAATCCCCGCGAGATTTTTTTATTGTATTTTTTTTCATCAAACCGATAAAGAAAAGACCCTTTTCTGGATGACGTCATATCCTTTTTATTCGTATTCACAAGGATATCCATACTGTTGATCTTGCTGGTAAAATTCCGCTTGTCAAATTTTTCATCAAAAATAGCTTCATAAAGATTCTGAAGATCTTTCATTGTGAACTTTTCAGGAAGAAGCTCAAATCCTATAGGTCCTGTGGAAGCTCTTCTTCTTAATCTTGCTACAGCATCCTTTACCATTTCGTTATGATCGAAAATAAGGTCAGGAGCTTTCTGCAGTTCCACCCATTTTGCACTGTACTGCTCATTGATCTGGATGTTTTTCTCAATATTGATCAGTGCATAATAGGAGATAGACATGATTCTGGCTGTCGGCTCACGGTTAATTTCCGTATAACATTTCAGCTGTTCAAGATAAATATTTTCAAGACCGGTCAATGTACACAGAACTCTGTTGGCCGCCTCATCAGAGGTTTCCTCACTGCCAACGAAGCCACCCATCAACGACCATTCGCCCATTTGAGGTTCAAAATTTCTTTTTACCAAAAGTATTTTAAGATTTTCGCCGTCAAAACCGAAAATGATACAGTCAACAGCAACAAGGTGTTTGGGATATTGGGAGTAATCCTCAGTCATCTTTTATATTTTACTACAAAGGTAAAGCTTTTATGAATATGATATTATATAAATGTGATTCATACACTTTTTAATCTGAATGATTTATTTCATTAAAATTATTTCTAAAGGATATTTTGGGAGGTAAAACCGTTATCAAAACCGGAAAATATCACAGAAATCAGGTTAATCATACATGAATTGAATGTTAAAATTGTGTTAAAATTAAAAATAAGATTGATAATAGTCAAGAAAAGGGACTTAACGTTAAAAATACGATAAGGTATTTGCTATATCTTTGAAATTTTTGCCAAAACATGTTCTGAATTCATTTTCATAGGGAATCATATGGTTTTAAGGTTTTGTTTTTCTGTGAATTAATTATCTTATTTTTTATGATAAGGTAGTGTGTTTTTTGTTGTTTTCAGGGCTTTATTGAAAGTTTTAAATGAAAAAATTAGTCAAACAGACTCAGGAAATGTTTCGTATATAGATTCTTTCTGTTATTTTAGAAATGTTGAATTAACATTTATCCATGACCCCAAAACTTTCGGTTATTTTATTGTGTTTTGCTTCATTTGCCTCAGCGCAGATGAATAAGAAAATTCATTATTTCCCTTTGGAAACTGTAAAGTTATCAGAGAGTGTTTTCAATAAAGCTATGATGGCAGACCGTCAATATCTCATGGCAATGGAACCTGACAGGCTGCTGGCTCCTTATCTTAAAGAAGCCGGGTTGAAACCCAGGGCAGATAATTATCCCAATTGGGAAAATACAGGACTGGACGGTCACATAGGAGGACATTATATTTCCGCATTATCCCTGATGTATGCTTCTACAGGAGATACTGCGATACAACAGAGAATTGATTATATGATCAATGAACTGGAACGGTGCCAGAAAACCTCTCCGGACGGATACATTTCAGGGATTCCTAACGGGAAAAGAATCTGGAAAGAAATAAAACAGGGAAATATTCGCACTTCAGGCTTCGGTTTGAACGACCGCTGGGTACCTTTATATAATATTCACAAACTTTACTCAGGGCTGCGCGATGCGTATTGGTATGCCAAAAATGAAAAAGCAAAGGCAATGCTTGTAAAGCTTACAGATTGGATGATGAATGAAGTGTCGGATCTTTCTGATGAACAGATACAGGATATGCTGCGCAGTGAACATGGAGGGCTCAACGAAGTTTTTGCAGATGTTTACGATATCACTCATGATAAAAAGTATCTGAAACTGGCTCACCGTTTTTCCCATCAGGCTATTCTTACACCGCTTTTATCAGGAGAAGATAAACTTACAGGACTGCATGCCAATACACAGATTCCAAAAGTAATCGGCTATAAACGTATTGCCGATCTTGAGAATAATACGTCCTGGAGTAATGCCGCTGATTTTTTCTGGCATAACGTTACAGAGAAAAGATCTTCAGTTATTGGCGGAAACAGTGTTAGTGAGCACTTTAACCCTGTCAATGATTTCAGCAGCATGATCAAAAGTATTGAAGGTCCCGAAACCTGCAATACCTATAATATGCTGAAGCTGACCAAAGAGCTTTATGCAACGCAGCCCGAATCGTATTATATAGATTATTACGAAAAAGCTTTATACAATCATATTCTTTCCACAGAAAATCATGATCAGGGAGGCTTTGTGTACTTTACGCCAATGCGTCCCGGACATTACCGTGTGTATTCGCAGCCTCAGACCAGCTTCTGGTGCTGTGTAGGATCCGGAATGGAAAACCATGCCAAATATGGAGAAATGATTTATGCCCGGTCGGATAAGGATTTATATGTGAACTTATTTATCCCTTCCACATTGACATGGAAACAGCAAAAAGTAGTGCTCCGCCAGGTCAATAACTTCCCGGAAGTTCCTGAAACAACATTGATCTTTGATGCTGCAGGAAAATCAGAATTTGATGTAAAACTTAGATGTCCCGAATGGACTACACCTTCGGAAGTAAAAATTCTGATCAACGGAAAACAGGAAAAAGTACAGCGAGGTTCTGACGGTTATTTTACGCTGACTAAAAAATGGAAAAAAGGTGATGTCGTAAAAATGATTTTACCTATGCATCTTTCCGCAGAACAGCTGCCTGACCGCTCCAGTTATTATGCATTTAAATACGGCCCTGTGGTGCTTGCCGCAAAATACGGGACCGAAAACCAACAGGGACTTCTTGCGGACGATAGCAGAGGAGGCCATATTGCTCATGGTCCGCAGATTCCTTTAAACGAAATTCCTGTTATCCTCGGAAATTCTTCAGAAGTTGTCAGTCATGTTGAGCCTTCGAACAATAAACCGCTCAACTTTACCGTTACAGGTCTTTATCCGTCTGAAAAATTCGGGAAAGGGCTCAGTCTTGTGCCGTTTTACAGTATTCAGGCAGAAAGATATATTTTATACTGGCCTCAGGCTGATAAAAACGGAATAGAAAATATTTTGAAGCAAAGGGCAAAAGAAGAAGCAGAAACCAGAAAGCTGGATATGATCACCGCAGATAAGATCCAATTGGGCGAACAGCAGCCGGAATCAGACCATTTTATAGAAAGCAAAGACTCTGGTACAGGATATATGGAAGACCGCCATTTCCGTGATGCCAAAGGCTGGTTCAGTTACCGGATTAAAAATACCGGAAAAAATGCTTCATACCTTTACCTGCTGTACTTTGATGCGAATACCAGCCGTACGCTGAATATTGAGATCAACGATAAAAAAATCATTACCCAAAATCTGGAAGGAAAGTCCGGAAGTTTACCTCAATATCTGATTGTTCCGATTCCGGATTCAGAAAAGAATAAAGAAAATCTTAGTGTAAAATTCCTTGCAGATGAAAAACTCATGACCGCTAAAGTCATTGAAGTCCGTTTACTGACAGAAAATTACGAAAAGAAATAAAGCTGAACCAACATTAAAAACAGATTTTTTCCATGAAGAACAGAACTATATATTTATTATTTTTTCTTGCAGCTATTTGCAGTTTTCATGCAAAGGTAAGGCTTCCCGCATTGGTTTCAGACGGAATGATCCTTCAGAGAAATCAGGATCTTAAAATCTGGGGATATGCAGATGCAGGAGAAAAAATTACAATTAAGTTTATCAATAAAACCTATAATGCCACAGCAGACCAAAGGGGAAACTGGTCTCTTATGATTCCAAAGCTTAATGCCGGAGGTCCATATACCATGATGATTAATGAGATCACCCTTAAAGATATTCTTATTGGTGATGTATGGGTAGCCTCAGGACAATCCAATATGGAACTTCCGATGCGCAGGCTGACACCTTTGTATGAAAATGAAATTAAAAACGCCAATAATCAGAATATAAGATTCTTCACGGTTCCGCAGAAATATAATTTTAAAGCTCCGCAAAATGATCTTGACGGAGGGAAGTGGGAAAGTACCAATCCTCAGACTATTCTTGATTTTTCAGGCGTTGCTTATTTTTTTGCGAAAGAACTGAATGACAAAAACAAAGTTCCTGTAGGAATCATTCATACCAGTCTGGGAGGTTCTCCGGTTCAGGCCTGGATGGATGAAAAATCACTCAAAAAATACCCGGAATACCTGGCTGAAGCAGAAAAATGGAAAAATGATGATCTGATACAATCTACAGAATCCCAGGAAAGATCATTAAGTAAAGCATGGTATTCAGAGCTGGATCAGAGCGACATTGGCTTCAATCAGCACTGGGAAAAAGATAACGCCAGTGATTCCGGGTGGAAAACTATGATGGTACCAGGCTCATGGGAAGATCAGGAAGGCTCGTTTGACGGTTCGGTATGGTTCCGCAAAGAAATTATTCTTCCAAAAGGAGTGGATCAGAAAACAGCGTTTTTGAATCTGGGAAGAATAAAAGATGCCGATATTACTTACATCAACGGAATCAAAGTAGGAAATGTAACCTATGAATATCCGCCGAGATGGTACGACATTCCGAAAGGTGTTTTAAAAGAAGGAAAGAACATCATCACGATAAGAGTCATCAATGGCAGCGGAAAAGGGCAGTTTATCGCTGATAAACCGTATTACTTAGAAATTGATGGACAAAAAACAGACCTTAAAGGCGAGTGGAAATATAAAATAGGAGCAAAAATGGAAAAAATGGCTCCCGGACAGACATTTATCCGCTGGAAACCGGTAGGTCTTTACAATGCCATGATTAATCCGCTGATCAATTATAAAATCAAAGGATTTATCTGGTACCAGGGTGAAAGTAATACAGGAAAACCAAAAGAATATGGAGATTTATTGTCAACAATGATTTCAGACTGGCGCTCAAAATGGAATAAGAATGATCTGCCGTTTTTCATTGTGCAGCTGGCCAATTTCATGGAGAAAAAAGATGAACCGATTGAAAGCAACTGGGCTGAGCTGAGAGAACAGCAGAGACAGGTTTCTCTTAATGTTCCTTATTCAGGACTTGCGGTAACGATTGATGTGGGAGAGTGGAACGATATTCATCCGCTCAATAAAAAATCAGTAGGTGACAGGCTAGCTTTACAGGCCCTGAAAATTGGGGAAGGCAAAAAAATCATAGCTGACGGCCCCGTTTATCAGTCGATGAAGACAGAAGGCAATACCATTATTTTATCCTTTAAACCCGGGACGGACGATCTGATACAGGGAAGTCTTAAAGGTTTTGCCATACAGCAGAAGGATGGCAGCTACCAATGGGCAAAAGCAGAAGCAAAAGTAAATAAAGTGATGGTATGGAATGATCAGTTAACCAGTCCTGTCAATGTACGTTACGACTGGGCAGACAACCCAGACGGCAATCTTAAAAACAAAAGCGGGCTTCCGGCTTCACCTTTTACAACAGAAAAAAATTAATTTAACATAGAAACCTTATTAGAATCAATGGATCATCAACCACAAAAAATATCGGTAATAGAAAAAGTAGGGTATAGCCTGGGAGATCTGGCAGCCAACCTTGTTTTTCAGACCTTAGTCACCTATCTGACCTATTTTTATACAGATATTTACGGACTCAAAGCAGAAGATGCTTCTGTCATTACCCTTACTGTAGGTTTAATTGCCGGGTTTGGCTTTAATCCGCTTATCGGAGCACTGGCAGACCGTACAAGCTCACGATGGGGGAAATTCCGTCCATGGATTTTATTTACCGCTGTTCCGCTTGGTATTGCAGCACTTTTGGCCTTCAGCACGCCTCACTTTTCCTACCAGGGTAAAATGATCTATGCTGCGGTTACCTATTCATTATTATTGTTATTATATGCTTCCAATAACTTACCATATGCTGCTCTGAGCGGTGTTATCACGGGAGATATGGGAGAAAGAAACAGTATTTCTTCGTACCGTTTTGTAGCGGTGATGTTTGCCCAGTTCTTTGTACAGGTATTTATGTTGCCAATCATTCTATATGTAGGACACGGAGATAAAGCGCAGGGGATCGAGACCGTTATGACATGGCTGGCGGTGATCGGATCCGTCATGTTACTGATTACCTTTTTTACCACCAAAGAAAGAATCATTCCCAAACCGGAGCAGAAATCAAGTCTGAAAGAGGATTTAAAAGATTTATTCCAGAACAGGCCGTGGATTATTATGCTTACCGTGACTGCATTTATATTCATCACGCTGGCCATGAAAGGAGGTTCTTACGTATATTATTTTAACAACTATGTGGATGAAAATGCTCTCAAAAGTTTTATCTCACCCATTACAGCATTTTTTAATTCTGCAGGGATGAATTTCTTTGGGGAAGACCCGAAATCTGCAGGGTTCGGATTATTTAATGCAGGAGGAATTGTGATGATGATTGTAGGGATTACTTTCTCTAAAAAACTGGCAGACCGGTTTGGAAAGCGTGACACTTTTATTGCGTCATTATTCATTTCTACATTATTTATCCTCGCTTTTATATTTTACCCTCCGAAAGCAGTGGGAATGATGTTCCTGTCACAGATTTTACACGGATTCTTTTATGGAATCAGCACACCGCTTTTGTGGGCAATGATTGCTGATGTGGCCGACTATTCGGAATGGAAGAACAACCGCAGGGCAACCGCTATTATCTTTTCTGCCATGATGGTAGGATTGAAAGTAGGTCTAAGCATCGGAAGCTCTCTGGTAGCTTTGATCATTGGAAAATACGGATACATTTCAGTACACGGGAGCGAACAGGTTATTCAGCCTGAGACAGTGGCAGCAGGAGCGAAGATGCTTGTGAGTATTTTCCCGTCCATACCGTTTTTCATTGCCTGCGGACTGCTTTTATTTTACAAAATCAATAAAAAAATGGAAGTTCAGATTGAAAAAGATCTGGCTGAAAGAAGAAAATAAAAAAATAACTATGAAACGTATTTTAATTGGTTTGGCGGCTCTTACCGCTTCCGGGCTGTCGGCGCAGAAATCCGATGGTACTTTAAAAAAAGCATTTCAGGATAAATTCTATATCGGAACTGCCATGAGCCTTCCCCAGATTGACGGGACAGATCAGAAAGCAGCGGCGATTATCAAAAAACAATTCAGCTCTGTTGTTGCGGAAAACTGTATGAAATCTATGTTCCTGCAGCCTCAGGAAGGAAAGTTCTTCTTTGATGACGCTGATAAATTTGTTGATTTCGGGATGAAAAATAAGATGTTCATCATCGGACATACGTTAATCTGGCATTCACAGTTACCAAAATGGTTTTTTGTGGACAACAACGGAAAAGATGTTTCTCCGGAAGTATTGAAACAGCGCATGAAAAACCACATTACAACCGTAGTTTCCCGTTATAAAGGAAAAGTAAAAGGATGGGATGTGGTCAATGAGGCCATTCTTGAAGACGGATCCTACAGAAAAAGTAAATTTTATGAAATCCTGGGTGAAGATTTTATTCCTTTGGCATTTCAGTATGCACAGGAAGCCGATCCCAATGCAGAATTATATTACAACGATTATAATGAATGGTATCCTGAAAAGGTAAAAACAGTCATTGCAATGGTTGAAAAACTTAAATCAAGAGGAATCCGTATTGATGGGGTAGGAATGCAGTCCCATGTCGGGATGGATAACCCTTCCATAGATGAATACGGGAAAGCAATTCTGGCATATTCCAATGCAGGAGTTAAAGTCAATATTACAGAACTTGAAATCAGTGCACTGCCTTCTCCATGGGGAAGCTCTGCCAATGTTTCGGACACTGTTGCCTATCAGAAAGAAATGAATCCCTACACCAAAGGACTTCCCAAAGAAGTAGAAATGAAATGGGAAAAACGTTACCTTGATTTCTTTGGCTTGTTCTTGCAACATAAAGATAAAATAAGAAGGGTGACCTTATGGGGAGTTACCGATAAGCAGTCCTGGAAAAACGATTTTCCGGTAAAAGGAAGAACAGATTATCCGTTGCTGTTTGACAGGAAAGACCAGGAGAAACCTGTGGTACAAAAAATAATAAAATTGGCAGAGAAAAATTAAAATCAATAGAATTTTTACTTAATGAAAAAATCAAAATATTTATTCCCGGAAGATTATATGGCAGATCCTTCCGTTCATGTTTTTGAAGATAAAATCTATATCTATCCTTCTCACGACCGCGAAAGCGGAATTGAAGAAAACGATAACGGGGATCACTTCGATATGAATGATTACCATGTTTTCTCAATGGATGATGTGGACAGCGGAGAAATTAAAGATCATGGCGTAGTGCTTTCGGTAAAGGATATTCCATGGGCGGGAAGACAGCTTTGGGATTGTGATGTTGCTTTCAAAGACGGGAAGTATTATATGTACTTTCCCCTGAAAGACCAAAATGATATCTTCAGAATCGGTGTTGCAGTGAGTGATAAACCTTACGGACCTTTCATTCCTGAAAAACATCCGATGATGGGAAGTTACAGCATCGATCCCTGCATTTTTGAAGATAAAGGAAAATATTATATGTACTTCGGAGGAATCTGGGGTGGACAATTGCAGCGCTATAGAGATAATAAAGCACTTGAATCTGCAATAATTCCTGAAAATGATGAACCTGCGATCCACTCAAAGGTGGCTTTGCTAAGCGATAATATGCTTGAGTTTGCCGAAGCACCTAAAGATGTTATCATCATCGATGAAAACGGAAAACCGCTGCTTCATGGAGATAAGCACCGCTTTTTTGAAGCTTCATGGATGCATCAGTACAATGGCAAATATTATTTTTCTTATTCTACAGGGGACACCCACCTGATTTGCTATGCAACCGGGGATAATCCTTACGGTCCGTTTACTTTTCAGGGTGAAATTCTTACTCCGGTGGTAGGATGGACTACCCATCACAGCATCGTGGAGTTCAAAGGAAAATGGTATCTGTTTTTCCATGATTCTGTTCCTAGTGGCGGTAAAACATGGCTGAGAAGTATGAAGGTTGTTGAACTGGAATACGATAACGAAGGCAAAATCAAAACGATTGAAGGTCTTGATGACCAGGCATAGCCATCTTTAATAATTTAAAATTTTTCAATGCGATATCTGAGACTCAACATTCTATTTTTGCTGATATTTCCTTTGCTGGTTTTCGCGGAGGACGGAAGTCAGCTCTGGCTTCGGTTTCCTGCAAAAAACGGAATATCGGCAGATCAAATTATTTCCAAAGGCAGCAGTCCAACCCTGAATATTGCCAGAAAAGAGCTGGGCAGCCACTGGCAGGGACAGACGGTGGAACTTCGTACAGAAAACAAAGAGAAAAACCTGAAAGACGGTTACAGGATTGTTTCCACGCCTGAAAAAATTGTTATTTCTGCAGGAAAAGAAATAGGACTGTTGTATGGAGTCTATCATATCTTACGATTGCAGCAGACAAAAGTCGATCTGTCTCATTTAAATACGATAGAAAAACCCTCATACGATGTAAGGGTTCTGGATCATTGGGATAATCTGGATGGAAGTATTGAAAGAGGATATGCCGGAAGATCGCTTTGGAAATGGGAAGATCTGCCTGGAAAAATTTCTCCGCGTTATGAAGAATATGCAAGAGCCAATGCTTCTGTAGGAATCAATTCCGTTGTTTTGAATAATGTGAATGCATCGCCCAATATGCTTAGGGAAGATTATCTTAAAAAAGTAAGGGTTTTGGCTGATATTTTCAGACCTTACGGCATCAAGGTATATCTTTCCGTGAATTTTTCTTCACCTAAAGTGCTGGGCGGATTACAAAATTCAGATCCGTTGAATAAAGACGTACAAAAATGGTGGAAAGATAAAGCGGCTGAAATTTACAAGTTAATTCCCGATTTTGGTGGATTTTTGGTGAAAGCCAATTCCGAAGGGCAGCCGGGCCCTCAGGATTACGGAAGAACTCATGCAGACGGAGCCAATATGATGGCTGATGCCCTGAAACCTTACAACGGGATCGTGATGTGGAGAGCCTTTGTTTACAGTCCAAGCAAAGACGACAGAGCCAAACAGGCTTATCTGGAATTTGTTCCTCTGGACGGTAAATTCAGGGATAATGTAATTATTCAGATCAAAAACGGACCTGTTGATTTCCAGCCGCGTGAAGCGTTTAATCCACTCTTCGGAGCTTTGAGAAAAACTTCCGAAATGTTAGAGTTTCAGATCACCCAGGAATATCTGGGCTTTTCAAATCATCTGGTTTTTCTGGCACCTTTATTCAAAGAAACACTGGATAGCGACACCTATTCTGACGGACAGGGATCCACGATTGCAAAAATTACAGACGGTACGTTAAGACCTGCAAAATTGACAGCCATTTCAGCCGTTGCCAATATCGGGGAAGACACGAACTGGACGGGGCATCATTTTGCACAGGCCAACTGGTATGCATTCGGCAGATTAGCATGGAATCACGAGCTGAGCTCAGAGCAGATTGCCGATGAATGGATTAAAATGACCTTCACAGACGATCAGAACTTCCTGAATCCGGTAAAAGAAATGATGCTTTCTTCCAGAGAAACCGCTGTGGATTATATGATGCCTTTAGGACTTCATCATATCTTTGCAGGAGGACATCACTACGGCCCTGAACCGTGGGGAGATTATAAAGGCGGAAGACCGGACTGGTCCCCTGTCTATTACCATCAGGCTGATGCTAAAGGAGTAGGTTTTGACAGGACAAAAACAGGAAGTAATGCTGTTTCACAGTATTTTCCGCCACTGAATGAAAGGTATGGAAATATCTCAACCTGCCCGGAGAATCTTATTCTTTGGTTTCATCATGTTCCGTGGGATTATACAATGAAAGATGGAAAATCTTTGTGGGATGAGCTGTGCTATACGTATGATTCAGGAGTGAAAAAAGTAAGGGAATATCAGAAAACCTGGGATAGAATGGAACCGTATATTGATGAACAGCGATTTGCCGATGTTCAGTCAAAACTCAGAATTCAATCTAAAGATGCGGTATGGTGGAAAGATGCCTGTCTGCTGTATTTCCAGACTTTTTCCAAAAAGCCGATTCCTTATGATATAGAACGTCCTGTTCACGAACTGGAAGATCTGAAAAAGATTAAACTGAACATGGGTCATCATAATTAAAAAATGAGGCAGCTCTTTTTCCTGATTGGAAATGAGCTGCCTCAAAACAATAAACTGTAAGTAAAATTTTAATCCAAAATAATTGGAATGATCGATAGGTCAATCTATCTGTATATATTCCGTTTTATCGGAGAGAAATTATTTTATTAAAAACATTTCCGTTTTCTTCAACCTGGATGATATACTGATCTGCTGTTTTAGGATCAAGATCAAAAGTGATATCCACCTTGCCGTCAGCATATTTTTTGTTCGAAGTATAATATGTTGTATTGGAAAGATCATATACTGAAATGCTTACGGGTCCTTTTACATCAGACATGTGAAGTTTGGCCATATGCCCGGAAATTGTATATTCAGGCTTATGCACAGCGCTTACAGGTGTTTTTTCCACCTCCATTACATTATCAGCATTGATTTTAATCTTGTATTTTTCGATCTTTGCTTCTGATTCTGCTACCAGATAATACGTCCCCGGTGTAAAGCTCTGGAAGTCATAAGTCTTGATCACATGATCTCCATCTGCAAGATTTTCGGAAAATAGTTCGTCATGTGCAGTGTTATAGACAAAAACAGAAACACTTTTAGCATTTGAAAGCTCAAAATTCAAGGTTTTGTCTTGTACGTTTCCAAAGGAAAGGGAAAAATCTCTGTCCTTACTCATTACATTTGCTGAAAACAATAAGGCTCCTGCAAAAAATACGGCTTTTAATAATGTGCTCATGGGTTAAGGCTTTTAGGATTAATACTGCAAAGCTATGGCAGCAATAATTCTCAGGCTATAATTAAATTTTCATATTAATGTACTATATTAACCTTGTTTAATGATATTAGTGTATTATTTGTTAATTTTGCATATGAAATTATTTGTATTTGGCCTATGAAACATGTAAATCCTTCTTTTGAGGCGGTAAGACCTACTATAGGAAGCAGTTTTACCAGCCTTAAATTTCTGACTAATGAGAATATAAAATCTCATGTCTGGCATTACCATCCCGAGGTTGAGCTGATTTTTGTATGCAAAGGCTCCGGGAAAAGACAGATCGGAAGCAGTATCACTTATTTTTCAGAGGGAGATCTTGTACTGATAGGAAGTAACCTTCCACATTGTGGACTGACCAATGAAAGTACACATAATGAGTATGAAATGGTGATTCAGTTTAAGCCTGATTTTTTAGGAGAACCGATCTGGAATATTCCGGAGATGCAAAGGATTTCTGCACTGCTGGAAAAGTCAAAAGCAGGAATCGTATTCGGGGAAGAAGTGAAGAAAACAATCGGGAAAGAGATTACGGAGATGCATGATGCTTCCTCCCTCGACAAGCTGTGCAGATTTCTGAAAATATTGGATGAACTGTCTGTTACCCAGGATTACAGGATTTTAAATGCAGGGAAATATTACCTTCAGACACAGATTGAAGATAATGAAAGAATCAATCTTATATTCAATTACGTTAAAGATCATTTCAAAGAAGCCATAACCCTCGAGGAGATGGCTGATCTTGCCAATATGAAAGTGCCGTCTTTCTGCCGGTATTTTAAAAAAATTACCAATAAAACCTTTACACAGTTTGTCAACGAATACAGAATTACCCATGCTCTTAAGCTTCTGGCAGAACAGCCTTTGAGTATTACGGAAGTCTGCTTTGAATCGGGGTTCAATAACTTCAGCTATTTTAACAGGACTTTTAAAGAGTATATCAGTAAAAGCCCTTCTCAGTACAGAAAAGAATTTAATTATTTTATGGAGTAATTCACAGTCGGGTTTAAAAATAAATTGCTGTGTTGGAATGTATTGAAATTTAAGTGTATATTTAACACTTATAATAATGTTTAAAAGTATAATTTCTCTGTTATAAATTCAGTAGTTTTATACTTAAGATCCCCAGGATCTGTTTGATCAGAAAAGATTGATATGGATGAACAGTTAATCAACCCAACCCTGCAAAAGTTTAGGACCGAATTCAAAGAAGAGCCTGAACATATTTTCCTTTCTCCCGGAAGAATTAATATTATTGGTGAGCATGTAGACTATAGCGACGGCTTTGTATTGCCTGCTGCCATAGACAAATACATCTGTTTTGCTGTCCGCAGACGGCCACAGACCAATTTGTGCAGGATCATAGCCAAGGATCTTGGAGAAGAATATACATTTGATGTTACAAAAGAGGTAAAACCGGTACAGCAGATGTGGATGAACTATATTCTAGGCGTTTTCAGTCAGCTGCAGAAACCCGAAAATCAATTTTGCGGAATGGAAATTGTTTTCAGCAGTACCATCCCGATGGGATCCGGGCTTTCCTCTTCGGCCGCTCTTGAATGCGGTTTTGCCTATATCCTTAATGAACTTTTTGATCTGCGGCTGTCAAAAAAAGAAATCGCGGTGATCGGGCAAAAATCCGAACATACTTTTGCAGGAGTTCAGTGCGGAATTATGGATCAGTTTGCCTCCGTTTTCGGAAAGGAAAATAAGGTCATTATGCTTGATTGCAATTCCCTGGAACATCAATATTTTGATGCTGACCTTAAAGGATACAGCTTATTGCTTTTTGACAGCTGTGTAAAACATAGTCATCTGACATCCGGCTATAATGAAAGGCGTAAAGATGTTGAGCATGGAAAAAAAGTTTTATGGGAAAAATTCCCCGAAGTAGAGAAGTTCCGGGATTTTACCACAACTATGCTTGACAGTGTTAAAGAGAAAATGGGAAGTGTTTCACATAAAAGATGTCTCTACTTACTGAAAGAAATAAAGAGGGTAGAAATGGCGGCAAAAGCTATTTCAGAAGGAAATGTTGAGCATCTGGGAAGACTTCTCACGGAAACTCACGCCGGGCTGTCCACTGAATTTGAAGTCAGCTGCGAAGAACTTGATTTTTTGGTTGAAAACACATTGCAGCAGGGAGGTGTACTGGGAGCAAGAATGATGGGAGGAGGTTTCGGAGGCTGCAGCATCAACCTGATTCAGGAAGATAAAGTTGAGGAAGTAATTCAGGCCATCAGTGAAAAATATTTTGAACACTTTAATATTGAGATGAAAGTTTACCAGGTTAAAATTTCAGACGGGATAAAAGAATACACCAATGAATACATTATTTGACCCTAAAAAACATCCCCACAGAAGATACAATCCTCTTTTGGATGAATGGATACTCGTTTCCCCACAACGGGCAAACAGGCCATGGCAGGGGCAGAGAGAAGAAACAGTAACAGAAAACCGTCCTGAATATGCCCCGGACTGCTATCTCTGCTCAGGAAATATTCGTGCTAATGGAGACCGTAACCCTGAATATAAAGGAACCTATGTCTTTAACAATGATTTTGGAGCA
Source organism: Chryseobacterium sp. DZ-32 (assembly GCF_059587025.1). Classification (NCBI taxonomy): domain Bacteria; kingdom Pseudomonadati; phylum Bacteroidota; class Flavobacteriia; order Flavobacteriales; family Weeksellaceae; genus Chryseobacterium; species Chryseobacterium sp. DZ-32. The sequence continues at coordinate 74,577 of NZ_JCAIOM010000005.1, read as the reverse complement.
TTGCTGAATGAAGAAGTTGATTTTTCTGAACAACAGTCAGGATTTTTTACTCTACTTCCGGAACGAGGAATCAACAGGGTGGTTTGTTTTTCTGAAAACCACAGCCTTACTTTGCCGGAAATGTCTTTGGAACACATCAAAAATGTGGTGGATGTATGGCAGGAGCAGTTCAATGAGCTGGCCGCTCTGGACCATATCAACTATGTT